>SCVT01000309.1 GCA_004296815.1 Reyranella sp.
TGGGCGGTCTCGCCCGCGTCGGCGTCGCCATGAATGCGCAGGGCCATATCCTGCACACCAGCCCGTTCGCCGCGATCTCCTTCGGCGAGCGCGACGGTAAGCCGGCGCGTGCGGCTCTCACCGCGCTCGATGCCGCGATCAAGAAGTCGGGCGTCGACGGCGGGCTCAACGCCAACATCGTCCAGGATCTCTGGGACAAGTGGATCATGCTCTGCACGCTGGCGGCGACGTGCTGCCTGATGCGCGGCGCCTCGGGCGACATCCTCGAAGCCGAAGAAGGCCGCGAGATTGTGCTGGAGACGGTCGACGAGGGCCGCAGGGTCGCGGCCGCGGCCGGTCACGATCCCGGCGACAAGGGCATCACCACGATCCGCTCGTTCCTGACCGTGAAGGGCTCGAAGTTCGCGGCCTCCATGCTGCACGATCTCGAGAAGGGTGCGATGGTCGAGGCCGACCATATCGTGGGCGACATGATCGCCCGTGCGAAGAAAGCCGGCATCGCCACGCCGAACCTCCGGCTGGCCTACGCCCACCTGCAGGTCTACATGGCGCAGCGGGCGCGCAAGGCCGCCAAACAGGCTTGAAAGCCCGGCCGCCTGGGCCTACGTCTTGGGCATGAAGTTCTCGGTTGCCCTTTCGCTGGTGCCGCGACGGAACCATCCGATCGCGGAAGCGTAATCCCCGAGCCGGAAATGTGTCCCGGCATCGGGGCACCTGATCGCCTGTGCGATCGACCGATATCTCCACTTTTCATGTTCAAGACCCAGGAGCATCCGCGATGCCCGCTCTCGTGCGTAACCGTTCGGTTCCCAACATCGTCGTCAGCAACGCCGACTACGAGCGTCTGACCGACCTCGCCACCGCCTCCCTCGAGCGCCTGCCCGAAGTTGCCGAAGAGCTTCTGGCGGAGATGGACCGCGCCAAGATCGTGGGCGACGACAATGTGCCGGAAAACGTCGTGCGCATGGGCTCGACCGTGACGTTCAAGTCGGATGACGGCCGCCAGCGCACCGAGACGCTGGTCTATCCGGTCGACGAGGACAGCGACGCGCACAAGATTTCCGTGATGACGCCGGTCGGCGCGGCCCTGATCGGTCTCGCCGAGGGCCAGTCGATCTCCTGGACAGCGCGTGACGGCCGCAAGCACGAGCTCACGGTCGTGAAGGTGAAGCAGTAGCCTTAGGGCTTGTAGCGCAGCAGGGCGGCGCCGAAGCCGACGAAGACCAGGGCGCTCGCCCGGTTCAGTCGGCGCCGCCAGACGCCGTGCATCAGCCGGCCCGCGAGCTTGCGGCCGGACAGCGCGTAGATCGAATAGAAGAACAGCTCGACGCCGACGAAGGTCGCGACCATGAGGGCGAACTGCGGCGCCCAGGCGCGCGCGGGATCGATGAACTGCGGGAAGAACGCTGCGGCGAAGATCAGCAGCTTGGGATTGCTGATGCCGACGAGAAACCCGTCGCGCAGCAGGGCGCCTGCCGATGTGCCGGTCGGCGCCGGCACCGCAGCTGGCTCGACGGGTTCGCGCCAGAGCTGGATGCCGAGATAGACCAGATAGGCGGCACCCGCGATCTTCAGCACGGTGAAGGCGTCGGGCAGTGCCAGCAGGAGCGCGCTGAGACCCGCGACCGACCCCACGAGCATCAGCACCAGCGCGGCGAGGCAGCCCGACATGGCGACGAAGGCCGAACCCAGGCCGAAGCGGATGCTGCGCGTGGTGACATAGAGGACGTTCGGGCCCGGCGTGCAGGCGATCAGCACGACGGCGCCGAGATAGAGCCACCAGGTCTCGAGACTCACGAGGCCGCCACTACTGGGCAGCCATCGCCGAATGCCGGCCCTGCGAGGCGTTGAAGCGGTCGAGCACATGGCCCGGCCCCTTGGCGTGCGTGGCGTAGCCCTTGCCGTCGAAGGTGCGCACGCCGTTGCAGAAGACGCCGTGCACGCCGGTCGGCCGGCGGATGGTGCGGCGGCCGCCGCCCGGCAGGTCTGCGACGCGCTCGGCCGGCGAGACACCCACTGTCGCGGGATCGAACAGCAGCAGGTCGGCCTGTGCGCCCACGGCGATGCGGCCTCTATTCTGGATGCCGTAAAGGTCGGCCGGATGCGAGGTGAGGCGGCGAATGCCTTCGACGATGTCGAAGTCGCCGCGCTCGCGGACCCAGCGCGCCAGGAAGTGCAGGCCGAAGCCCGCGTCGCACATATAGATGAGGTGCGCGCCGGCGTCGGACAGCGCCACCACGCCCGCCTCGTGCTTCAGGAGCTTGGCCACACCGTCGTCGCCGACATTGAGGAAACGGCCGAGGAAGGCTGTCTCGAGATTCTCGTCGAGGCTGAGGTCGAGCATGACGTCGAGCGGATCGCGGTGCTCGGCCGCGGCGATCTCGTGGAGATAGCGGTTCACGTACTTGGCGTTGGCGGGCTTCTGCGCCACCGCCACCATCACGCGGTCCCAGTTGCCCTGGAAGATCATCCCGGGCCGCGGGTTCTTCGCGTTCTCGCGGAACTTGGCGCGCCACGAGGCATCGCGATAGACCGGCTTCAGCTGCTCCGGCGAGTAGGCCTTGATCGGGTCGAACGCGGAGTGGCTGTAGAACGGATAGGCGTTGGCCATCGTGAAGTCGAACGACAACGGCTGGCAGGGGATCTGGACGTAGAGCCCGTTGCCGCGACGGATGGCGGCGGCGCAGTCGTCGAAGATCTTGATCGCGCGCTGTGGCTCCTGCTCGTTGTACATGGCCATGCCGGTGCCCTGGAAGAACGGCCGTCCGTGCTTTGCGGCCATCGGTTCCAGCTCCTGCGGCGTCTTCACGCCCGAGGCGATGGCGATCACGCCGCGGCCGCGCGGGCCCATGGCGCCGACCAGCGCATCGAGCTCCGACATCGGCGCAATGGTGGACGGCATCGGCACGCCGCCGAAACCCGAATGGTTGAGCGAGTAGGAGGCGCCGAGGCCGATCGCGCCGTGCGCCATCGCGTCGGCCACCAAAGCCTTCATCTTCGCCAGCTCCTCGGGCGTGGCATCGGCGCGCTGCGAGGCCGACTCGCCCATCACGGCGGTGCGGATCGTGGAGTGGCCGGCCAGCACCGCGAGGTTGGCGTAGGCGCCGCGCCGCCGCAGCATACCCATGTAGTCGGCAAAGCTCTCGAAGTCCCAGGCGATGCCGGTACGCAGCGCGTCGAGGTCCATGCCCTCGACGACCGAGAGATTGCGGATGACGAGGTCACGCGCGGCAGGCGGCGCCGGCACGATGCCGAAGCCGCAATTGCCGATCACCGCCGTGGTGACGCCGAGCGACGGCGAGGGCGAGAGCGTGGCGTCCCAGGTGACCTGGGCATCGTAGTGCGTGTGCACGTCGACGATGCCGGGCGAGAGGACGAGGCCGCCGGCATCGACGGTCTCTGCGCCCTTGTCCTTGATCTCGCCAATGGCCGCGATGCGGCCGTCCTTCACCGCCAGGTCGGCGCGCTTGGGCTCGTGGCCCAGCCCATCGACGATGGTGGCGCCGCGAATGACGAGATCGACCATCCCTACCTCCCTGCGTTGAGGGCCCCGTACGCGGCCAGCGCCGCATGATTGACGAGATCGCTGACCGTGGCGCCCATCTGCACGATCTGAACGGGCTTCTGCAGCCCGTCGATCACCGGACCGATGACAGTGACGCCGCCCAGCGACTGCATGAGGCGCGAGGAGATGTGGGCCGAGTGCAGGCCCGGCATCACCAGCACGTTGGCGGTCCCGGTGAGGCGCGTGAACGGATAGGTCGACTTCAGCAGCTCATAGTCGAGCGCCATGTCGGCCTGCATCTCGCCGTCGTACTCGAAGTCGACCTCCTCGGCGTCGAGCAGGCGGATCGCCTTGCGGATGCGATCGATGCGCTCGATCTCGCGGCTGCCGAAATTCGAGAAGGAGAGGAACGCGACGCGCGGGTCATGGCCCATGGTGCGGGCGTTCTTGGCCATCTGCTTGGCGATGGTCGCGAGCTGCTCCGGCGTCGGCGTCTCGTTGATCGAGGTGTCGGCCAGGAACACCGTGCCCTGGCGCGAGACCACGATCGAGTAGCCCATCGGCACCTTGTCGGGCTCGACGTTGATGACGCGCTTCACGTCGCCGTAGCACTCGGGGAAGCGGCGGGTGAGGCCGGTCACCATGCCGTCGGCGTCGCCCATGGCCACCATGCAGGCGCCGAACACGTTGCGCCCCTGGTTGACCATGCGCTGCACGTCGCGACGCAGGAAGCCGTCGCGTTGCAGGCGCTTGTAGACGAGGTCGGTGTAGGGCGCATTCCTGGTTGAGAGCCGCGCGTTGTGGATCTCCATGCCGTCAGCATTGTTGATGCCGAGCGACTTCATCGTCTCGCGGACCTGCTCCTCGCGGCCGATCAGGATCGGCGTGCCGTAGCCGTTGTCGCGGAAGACGACGGCGGCGCGGATCGTGCGCTCCTCCTCGCCTTCGGCGAACACGATGCGGCGCGGATTGGCCTTCACCTGCTCGAACAGGCTCTGCAGCCAGTGGCTGGTCGGATCGAGGCGGCCCGACAGGCTGCGCTTGTATTCCGCCATGTCGGTGATCTGCTTCTTGGCCACGCCCGAATCCATCGCGGCCTTGGCGACGGCGGCGGAGACCTCGACGATCAGGCGCGGATCGAACGGCACCGGCACGACATATTCCGGTCCGTAGCGCAGACGCCGGCCGGAATAGGCGCGGTCGACCTCGTCGGGCACGTCCTCGCGGGCGAGCTTGGCCAGCGCCTCGGCGGCGGCGACCTTCATCTCCTCGTTGATCGTCGTGGCGCGCACGTCGAGCGCGCCGCGGAAGATGTAGGGGAAGCCCAGCACGTTGTTGATCTGGTTGGCGTAGTCCGAGCGTCCGGTGGCGACGATCGCGTCGCCGCGGGCCGCGCGCACGTCTTCCGGCGTGATCTCCGGATCGGGATTGGCCATGGCGAAGATGATCGGCTTGGCCGCCATCGACTGCACCATTTCCTTGGTGACGGCGCCCTTGACCGAGAGGCCGAAGAACACGTCGGCGCCCTTCATCGCCTCTTCGAGCGTGCGCGCCTTGGTGCGCACCGCGTGGGCGCTCTTCCACTGGTTCATGCCCTCGGTGCGGCCCTGGTAGATGACGCCCTTGGTGTCGCAGAGGATGGCGTTCTCGTGCGGCATGCCCATGGCCTTCACGAGTTCGATGCAGGCGATGGAGGCGGCGCCCGCACCGTTCACCACCATCTTGATGTCCTTGATGTTGCGGCCGGTGAGGTGCAGCGCATTGATCAGGCCGGCGGCGGAGACGATCGCCGTTCCGTGCTGGTCGTCATGGAAGATCGGGATGTCCATCAGCTCGCGCAGGCGCTGCTCGATGATGAAACATTCCGGCGCCTTGATGTCCTCGAGGTTGATGCCGCCGAAGGTCGGCCCGAGGTAGCGCACGCAGTTCACGAACTGGTCGACATCCTTGGTGTCGACCTCGAGATCGATACAGTCGACGTCGGCGAAGCGCTTGAAGAGGACGGCCTTGCCTTCCATCACGGGCTTGCCGGCCAGCGCACCGATGTCGCCGAGGCCCAGCACAGCGGTGCCGTTGGAGATGACGGCCACCAGGTTGCCCTTGACCGTGTAGTCGTAGGCGGTCGCGGGGTCCTTCTCGATCTCGAGGCAAGGGGCCGCGACGCCGGGCGAATAGGCCAGCGCCAGGTCGCGCTGCGTGACCAGCGGCTTGCTGGCAATGATCTCGATTTTTCCCGGCCGGCCGGTGCGGTGCATGATCAGCGAATCGCCGTCGAGATCACCCATCTGGTTGCTGACCATTTCTTCCGAGCTTTTGCCCGCCATCTGCGTTTCTCTCCCGATTGAGCATGCATATTGGCGGCAATCCTCGGCGCGTGCCAGACAGCCATGCCGCGCTGCAACGCAACTCTCGCTGCCCAAATATCGTCCACCTGTCGTCCACATGGATCGCTCTGCGGCGTGTGCTAGACCGGGCGTAACCCCGAGGATTTCAGTGCCGGACAGCTCCGCCATTCCCGCCGACGCAACGCCGATGATGCGCCAGTATCTGGCGATCAAGGCTGCGCATCCGGACCATCTGGTGTTCTACCGGATGGGCGATTTCTACGAGCTGTTCTTCGACGACGCGGTGAAGGCGTCGGCGGCGCTCGATATCGCCCTCACCAAGCGCGGCCAGCATCTCGGCGAAGACATCAAGATGTGCGGCGTGCCGGTGCACAGCCACGAGGCCTATCTCTCGCGGCTGATCCGCCAGGGCTTCAAAGTCGCAGTTTGCGAGCAGATTGAGGACCCGGCCGAAGCCAAGAAACGCGGCGCCAAATCGGTGGTCGAGCGCGGCGTCGTGCGCGTCATCACGCCCGGCACGCTGACCGAGGACGCGCTGCTCGACGCGCGTAGCCACAACTACCTCGCCGCACTCGCCGAGGCGCAGGGAGATCTGGCGTTGGGCTGGCTCGACCTCTCGACGGCCGATTTCGCCACCCAGCCATTGGAGCCTGGCCAGCTCGCGGCCGCGCTGGCGCGCCTCGCCCCCGGCGAGCTGCTGGTGCCCGACCGGCTGCTGGCGCGCGAGCCGCTCAAGACGATCCTGGAGGAATGGAATTCCGTCCTGACACCGCTGCCCTCGGCGCGGTTCGACAGCGACAACGCGCGCAAGCGCCTGCTGCAAGCGTTCAATGTCGCGGCGTTGGAAAGCTTTGGCGCGTTCTCGCGTGCCGAGGTCGCTGCCTGCGGTGCCTTGCTCGACTACGTGGAGTTGACGCAAGCCGGCAAGCGCCCGGCGCTGGCGCCGCCGCGCCGGGAGCGCGCCGACGGGACGATGGAGATCGACCCGGCGACGCGGCGCAACCTCGAGCTGGTGAAGAGCCTCGACGGGCGACGCGACGGCAGCCTGCTCTCCACCATCGACCGCACCTTGACCGGTCCGGGCGCGCGCCTGCTCGCCGAGCGTATAGCAGCACCACTCACCGAGCGCGCCGAGATCGAGCGCCGCCTCGACCTGGTCCAGCTCTTCGTCGAGCGCCCGGCCGTGCGCGAGCGCGTCCGCGAGACGCTGCGGCGCACGCCCGACATCGAACGCGCGCTGCAGCGGCTGAGCGTCGGCCGCGGCGGCCCGCGCGACCTCGCCGCTCTTCGCGATGGTCTCGAGTCCGGCGAGGCGCTGGCCGTGTCGCTGAAGGCCGAGCCCGAGGCGCTGGCGCCAGCACCCGCACCGCTGGCCGAGATCGTCGCCGCCTGCTCGAACCACGCAGCGATCGTGGCAGCGCTCGCCGAAGCGCTGGCCGACGAGCCGCCGCTCCTGGTACGCGACGGCGGCTTCGTGCGGCAAGGCTATCGCACGGAGCTCGACGAGCAACGCACCTTGCGCGACGACAGCCGCAAGACCGTGGCCGCGCTCGAGGCCAAGTACCGGACCGCCGCCGGTGTGGCCACGCTCAAGATCCGGCACAACAACATGATCGGCTACCACATCGAGGTGACGGCGACGCACTCCGACAAGCTCGACCTGGCGGCGTTGGGCTTCACGCGCCGGCAGTCGATGTCGAACGCCACGCGCTACAGCACGGCGGAGCTCGCCGATCTCGAGACGCGCATCGGCCGCGCCGCCGATCAGGCGCTAGCGGTCGAGCTTGCGATCTTCGAGGAGCTGGTCGCCAGGGTGATGGCGGTTTCTGCTGCGGTCGCTGCGGCAGGACGTGCGTTGGCCGCGCTCGACGTCGCCTCGGCGCTGGCCGAGCTGGCGGCCAGCAGCAACTACGCGCGGCCCGTGCTGGCTGACGATCCGTCCTTCGCGATCGAGGGCGGCCGCCATCCCGTCGTCGAGGCGGCACTGTCGCGCCAGGGCGGATCGGGCTTCGTGCCCAACGATTGCGAGCTCGGCACCGAACGGCGGCTCTGGCTCCTGACCGGCCCCAACATGGCGGGCAAGTCGACCTTCCTGCGTCAGAACGCGTTGATCGCCGTGATGGCGCAGGCAGGCTCGTTCGTGCCGGCGAAGCAGGCGACCATCGGCATCGTCGACCGCCTGTTCAGCCGCGTCGGCGCTGCCGACGATCTGGCGCGTGGCCGCTCGACCTTCATGGTCGAGATGGTCGAGACGGCGGCGATCCTGAACCAGGCGACACCGCGGAGCCTCGTCATCCTCGACGAGATCGGCCGCGGCACGGCGACGTTCGACGGCCTCTCGATCGCCTGGGCGACGCTCGAGCACCTGCACGAAGTCAACCGCTGTCGCGCGCTGTTCGCCACGCACTATCACGAGCTCGGCGCACTCAAGGAGCGGCTGGCCGCGCTCGCGCCCTACACGATGCGCGTCAAGGAATGGCAGAACGAGGTCGTATTCCTGCACGAGGTCGCGCCCGGTGCGGCCGACCGTTCCTACGGCATCCACGTGGCGCAGCTCGCGGGCCTGCCGGCGGCGGTCGTGGCGCGCGCCGAGGAGGTGCTGGCGGTGCTGGAGAAAGGTGAGCAATCGGGCGCCGTGACCAAGCTCGCCGACGACCTGCCGCTGTTCGCGTCGTCGCCGGCGCGTCCGGCCGGCGGCACCGCGAAGACGAAGGAGTCCGAGGTCGAGAAGGCCTTGGCCGAAGTGAACCCCGACGAGCTCAGCCCGCGCGAGGCGCTGGAGCTGCTCTACGCCTTGCGCCAGCGCATCGCGCGATAGGGCCGCTCTTCCGGCTCGGGCTGCTGCCAGCCGCTCCGCTCGCGATAGAGCGCCGCCAGGATGTGGCCGGCGAAGGCGAGCAACAGGCAATCGATCAGCGTCGTCGCGGCGGCGAGGCCCGCCGGCGCCCACGGCCTGGGCGGCAACAGCGGGAGTATCCACTCCGCGGCATGCGCGGCGAGAATGGAGAGAGCCGTCGCGCCGCCGATCGTGAGCAGCAAGGTGAAAAAGACGGGCGCGCCGAGGCTCAGCGCGTCGACGGGCGACAGCGGCTCGTTGGCCGAGAAGGAGGGCAGCATCAGCGCCAGCGGCGTCGCGAGGATCACCCAGATCACAGCGCCTGCGCCGGTGACCGGTATCTCGGCTACCGCGAAGGCCAGCGCGATCAGCAGTGCCGCGAGAACGACGAAGCGCAGCGAAATCACCGAACGCCGGAGGTTGTCGGTCTCCTCGCAGGGGTCCGCGCCGTCGAGCAGCGCCTCCTTGATCCAGCGATCGAGGAACAGCGTGTAGATCGCCGCGAAGAGAGCGAGCAGGCCCCAGTGGCGGCGCCACTGGCCGAGGTCACTGCGAGCGTCGATCAGGTAGGCGATGGCCGCGGCGAGGCCCGCGATGGCAAGCGACAGGATCCAGAAGGTGCTCTGTCGGCGGAGCCAGAAGACAAAGGCGTCGACGATCGCCATCGCTCTCCTTAGCCGAAGGCCTTGCGCGCCAGTGCGGCTCCCTCGGCAAGTGCACGCAGCTTACCGTAAGCGACGCCGAGCGTCATCGGCGCCATGCCGCAATTGGTGCAGGCCTGGATTCTTTCAGGGTCTACGAACTTGGTCGCGAGCTTCAGAGTCTCCGCAACTTGCTCGGGCGTCTCGACCTTGTCGGAGGCGACGTTGATCGCGCCGACCAGCACGGTCTTGGTCTTGAGCAGCTTCATCAACTCGGGCGGCACGTGGCTGTCGCGGACTTCGAGCGAGACCTGCTTGATCTTGCTGCGGTCGAGCGCCGGGAAGGTCTGCTCGTACTGACGCCAGCTCTCGCCCAGCGTCTCCTTCCACTTGTTGTTCGCCTCGATGCCGTAGCCGTAGCAGATGTGCACGGCGGTGGTGCATTTCAGCCCTTCTGCCGCCTTCTCCAGCGCCGGCACGCCCCAGTCGACCGTCTCGTTGAGATAGACGTTGAAGGCAGGCTCGTCGAACTGGACGACGTCGACCCCGAGTTTCTCGAGATCCTTCGCTTCCTGGTTCAGGAGCTCGGCGAAGGCGAAGGCCATCTTCACGCGATCGCCGTAGTAGCCGTCGGCCAGGGTGTCGATCAGGGTCATCGGGCCGGGCAGGGTGAACTTCAGCTTGCGCGACGTGGCGGCACGCGCGATGCGCGCCTCGCGCTCGTGCACGAACTTGCGGCGCTTCAGCGGACCGGTGACCGTGGGGCAGTCCGCCTCGTAGCGGTTGTTGCGGATGCCCATGCGGATTTTCTTGTCGAAGTCGACGCCATCGATCTCGGCCAGGAAGCCGTGCACGAAATGCTGCCGGGCCTGCTCGCCGTCGGTGACGATGTCGAGACCGGCTTCCTCCTGGCGGCGGATCGCGAGGTAGGTCGCGTCGTCCTTGGCCTCGAACAGCGGCTGGCCTTCCAGCGTCCACGGCGCCCACAGCACGTTGGGCGTGGCGAGCCAGGCAGGCTTGGGCAGGCTGCCCGCGAGCGTCGTCTCGAACATGTCGTTTCCCCGTCAGGTCGTGTTTGTTGTCGTTGCCGCTGTCGTGCCTGGCGTCGGCAGCGCAGCTGCCGGCCGGGTCTCGGGTGGCAGGATCTGGCCATAGGTGCCGGGAGCGCGCCATTGCAGCGTGCCGAACGCACCGCAGCTCTCGCACACCGGCCGCCACGCCTCGTGATGGGCGCCGCAGGCGCCGCAACGCCAGGAGCGATCGGCCGGCGCGTCGGCGGCGCGGGCCAGCCACTCGTGGACCTTCTCCTGTCCCGACTGGGCGCGCTCCTCGACCTCGGCCATGAGGCGGCAGACGCGCACCGGCGGGTTGGTGCCGGCGGCGGCATCGAGGTGCCGCCGCGCCTCGCCCCACAGGCCCGCGTCGAGCGAGGCCTGGGCCAGCGCCAGGTGGCTTTCGATGTCCGTGGGATTCTGGCCGGCCAGGCGGCGCACGACGCCGACCCGCTTCAGCGCTTCGCTCTCGCCCGAGGCTTCGAGGTAGAGCGTGGCGAGATCAGGATGCGGCGCCAGCGCCCAGCCGCGCTCCACGGTCTTCATCGCCTTCTTCGGATCGCCCGCCGCGAGCTGCAGGCGCGCGAACTGGTGCGTGACGGCGATGCGCTCCGGCGTCAGCCCGAACGCCTCGCGGGCGAGCGCCAGCGCATCGGTGGCGCGGCCCTCGCGCTCGGCCTCGCGGCTGCGCTCGACGAGAAGCAGCGCCTTCAAGGTCCGGCCTTTGTCCTGCGTGACGACCTTGCGGCGGATGCCCGTGTCGAGCGTCTCCTGCGCGGCCTTCCACTGGCCGACCTGCGCCTGCATGTCGAATAGTGAGTGCACCACCCACGGCGTCTGCGGCCGAAGCTTGAAGGCGCGCTCGGCATAGGCCAGCGCCTTCGCCTGATCGCCTTCGCGCAGCGCCTGGCCGATCAGGCCACGCAGGCCGAGAAACGCCATCTGCTCGTCCTCGAGCATGGCATCGAACGCCCGCTTGGCGGCGTCGCGGTCGCCGGTGAGCTGGGCGGCCTGCGCCGAGAGAAGAAGCGTGAGCGGCGGCTCGGAGAGAAGCTGCTCGGCCTTGCGCGCGTGCTTCTGCGCCTCCGCGCCGTCGCCCGCCGCAACCGCGGCGAGTCCCTGTGTCAGCTCGCGATAACCGCGACGGCGGCGGCTCTCGCCCCAGCCTTCGAGCAGCGCGCCCGGGGCGCCGACGATCCAGCGGTAGAGCAGCCACAGGCCGATGCAGACGAGGATCAGCACCACCACGGCGACCAGCAGGACGCCCACGCTCGTGTCGAGGCGCCAGCCGTGCCACTCGGCGGTGACGGTGCCGGGCCGTTCGGCCAGCCACACCGCGCCCAGCATGGCGGCCGCGGCAACGACGAACCAGACGAGCGTGCGCAGGATGGTCATCGCGGGCTACCGCGCCGCGCCGAGCAGCGCCACGGCCTGCGCGGCGAGCTGGTCGACCGCACGCTTGGCCGCGAGATGCGCCTCGGCGCGCGTCAGCCAGCCGGTCGTGGCGCGCGCGGTCTGCGGCGGCAGGGTCTTCACGATCTCGACCGCCTTGGCGAGGTCGCTGGCCTCGAGCGCTGCCTCGGCGCGCGCGAGCTTGGCCTCGACGCTGTCGCCCTGCACGTCGCCACCGACGCGGCGCAGCGAGACGAGGCCGCGCAGCTTGCCGAGCAGGCGCTCGCCGAAGGAATCGTCGGCGAGATCGTCGGCGAGGGCCGCCTTCGCGACGGAAGGGAAGTCGGCGATCAGAACCGCACGCGAGGCGACGCCGGTCTGGGCGTGCGGTTGCAGGGCCGCGACGACCTCGGTGAGCTTGGCATCGCCTTGCGCGAGCGGCGCGAGCAGGCCGAGCTCAGTAGTGAACGGCAGGCCGGACTCGACGGCGACGTTGAGGCGGGCGGCAACGCCGATCACCGCCGAGGCACGCGCGGCGGCGAGCGCCTTCTGCTCGCCCGCGCCGCGGGCACCGGCTTCGGTGCGCGCCTTGTCGACGGCTTCGGCCAGTACCTTGGCCTGGTCGCGTTGCGTCACCATCGACTGGTCGAGCGTCTGCAACGCATTGCGCAGCGTCGCGATCTCCAGCTTGAGTGCCGCGAGTTCCTTTTCCTGATCCGGTGCAGGCGTGCCCGCGGCTGGCGCTGGCGAGGTCGGCGCGGTCCCTGCCGGCCGATTCTCGAGGGCGGCGATCTTGCCGCGCAGCTCGGCGATCGCCGGATCGGGAGTCGCCGCCGGACGCTCGGCGGCCGTCGCGGAGACGGCACGGACGCGGCGCTCCAAGTCGTCGAGCTTGGCCGTGAGGTCGCGCCGCGCGGCGTCGACGGCGGCGTTGGCGACGGCCGAGGCATCGGCGCGCACGGCCTGGAGATCGAGGGCCGGCGCGGGTGGCGGCGGCGCGGCCGCCTCGCCGCGCCACAGGGCGCGTATGTCGGCCGGCCAGTAGGGCAGCGAGATCAGCGCGCCCGCGAGCACGAGGCTCGAGGCGATGACCCCGGTGATGAAGGCGCCGATCACGCCGATGCCCCGGCGGACCTGCGCGGGCGGTGCCGGCGGAGGCGGCGTGTCGGGAGAAGAAGGTGTGTCGCTCATGATGCTCGGTCCTTCTACGCCGGCCGTGGCCAGCCGGTCGATCTCGTCCAGGACGGACTGGCGGGTTGGCCGTGCTGCCGCCACCGTCGCCTTGAACGGCAGCGCGCTCAAGGGCTGGAGCGCCGCAGGGCTGATGGCGATGGCCGTGACCTCGGCCAGTGCGCCCGAGAGGCCGGCCTCCTGGATCAGCCGGGCGAAATGCTCGGCGGCGCGCGGAGAGAAGAAGGTGGCAGCGTCGAGCGCGCGCGCCTGCAGGGCCGCGCGTGCCGAGTCCGGCAGCTCGGTCTCCTCGCGCGCATCGTAGAGGGCGAAGCGCTTCACCTCGAAGCCGTCGGGCTTCAGTGCCTCGACGAGGTCGACGGCGACATCGGCGCCCGACACATGCAGCAACGGCCCCGACGCGGGATCGAGCTGGCGCCGCGCCAGCTCGGCGAGCGCCACACCGTCGCCGGCCGCCGACTGGACGGACGAGAAGCCCAGTCCCTCGGCGGTCGAGGCCGTGGTGTCGCCGACCGCGAGGATCGGCCGGCCACGCTGGTCGCTCGCCTCGGCGAGCGCCCGCGCCCCGTTCGCGCTGGTCAGCAACACGGCCTGGCTGGCCGCCAGCGTGGCCGCGAAGTCGGCCGGTGGCCGCAGGATCTCGAGCCGGAAGAGGGGCGCGATGACGGGAACGTGGCCGCGCTCGGCGAGCGCCGCCGCCAGCGTCGTCGCCTCGCGTTCGGGCCGGGTGATCAGCACGCGCATCACGCCTCCGTAGCCGGGGCTCCCGGCCGACGCAACGACAGAGAGGTTAAAGGAGAATGGCGCCTTCGAGCGCGAGCAATTTGCGCTTGGTCGGCAGTCCCTGGCCGCCGGAGAAGCCGCCTTCGCTGCGACCGCTGCCCATGACGCGATGGCAGGGCACGATGATGGGGATCGGGTTGCGGCCGCAGGCCATGCCGACCGCGCGCGGGCCGGAGGCGAGCGCCGCCGCCATGCCGCCGTAGGTCATGGTCTCGCCGTAGGGGATGTCGCTCATCAGCTTCCAGACGCGCTTCTGGAAGTCGGTGCCGCGCGCCGCGAGCGGCAGGTCGAAATGGCGGAGTTTGCGGGAGAAGTACTGATCGAGCTGGCGCACGGCCTCAATCAGTACGGGCGTGGAGGAGGTGTCGTCCGCGTGTTCGTCAGCCCCCACCCAGCGCAGCGAGGTCACGGCGTCGTGATCCGCTTCGACCGCCAATCTGCCGACCGGGCTTTCCACGTAACAAATTGACATTCACCGAGCGTAGCGCCGGGCGGCTGCATTTGCCAACATGGCCCCGGTTTCTGGCCGGATGGCCGGGGGAGACATGAAGAAGGGCCTGATGCCCACTCGACGACTGCTGCTGGGAGGCGCTGCCGCGCTGTGGCCCACGCTGGCGTTCGGCCAGACGGCGCCGCGCCGGCAGCAGGAGCGCGATCCCACGCCGCCGCCGGTCGTGTTCGTGCACGGCAACGGCGATTCGAGCGCGCTCTGGATCAACAACATCTGGCGCTTCGAGGCCAACGGCTACAAGCGCAACCAGCTCTTCGCCGTCGACCTGCCCTATCCCAACGCGCGCAGCGACGATTCCAAGCCGCAGCCCTTCCGGTCCTCGACCGAGGACCAGATGAAGGAGCTCGCCGCCTACGTGACGCAGGTGCTGAAGGCGACGCGCCGCCGCAAGGTGGCGCTCGTCGGCTCGTCGCGCGGCGGCAACGCGATCCGCAGCTTCCTGAAGAATGGCGGCGGCGCGGAGGTCGTGAGCCATGCCGTGCTTTGCGGCACGCCCAACAAGGGTATCGTGATCTCGGACCAGCTGCTGGTCGGCAGCGAGTTCAACGGCGCCTTCCCCTTCCTCAAGGGCCTCAATGCCGGCGCCGACGATCTCATCCCAGGCGTCGAGCTGATGGCGATCCGCTCCGACAAGAACGACAAGTTCTCGCAGCCCGACGGTCGCTTCATCGGCGCGCCGGGCAAGCCGACCGGCGTGAGCTACGACGCCTCGGAGCTGCGCGGCGCGAAGAACGTGATCCTGGAAGGCCTCGACCATCGCGAGGTTGCGTTCCACAAGCTCGCCTTCGCCGCGATGTACGAACACATCGCCGGCAAGCCGCCGGCCAGCATGTTCATCGCCCAGGAGCCGCTGCCGATCCTGAATGGCCGCGTCACCGGCATCGCCGAGACCACCTACACCAACCTGGCCGTCGCCGGCGCCGAGGTGGAGATCTTCGAGGTCGATCCCAAGACCGGCGACCGCCGGAGCGCGGTGGCGCTGCATCGCAAGATGACCGGCGAGGACGGCGTCTGGGGCCCGTTCGTCGGCCGTTCCGACGCATACTACGAGTTCGTGCTGCGCATCGAGGGCCAGCCGACGACGCACACCTACCGCTCGCCCTTCCTGCGCTCGAGCGACGTCATCCACCTGCGCCCGCAGCCTTTCGCCAAGGCCGACGAGGGCGCCGGTGCCGTCACGATCATGAGCCGTCCACGCGGCTATTTCGGCGTCGGTCGCGACAAGTTCACGCTCGACGCCAAGGTGCCGCCAGGCATCAACGACGGCGTGCCCGGCGTCTCGATCGGCAAGCTGGCGTTCGAGGCGTCGCCGGTGCGCACCGTCATGGCGGTGTTCAACAACGAGACCATTCCGACGCGCACCTGGCCCGCCAAGGACGGCCACATCGTCGTCGCCGAGTTCCTGAACTGACTATTTTTCGTACGTGTATTTGAAATTGCAGTGGCTGGCGCCCTGCATGATCGTCTGCGTGCGCTCGAGCTTGAGCTTGGGGTCGTAGCCCTCGCAGAAGGCGCCGTCGCGGTTGCACGACAGCAGATGGCCGATCTCGCCCATGCCCATCTCTTTGTAGGTCTCGGCGTAACGGCAGCGCACGACGTTGAAGCTGAAGGTCGTGTCGCTCTGCTCCTTGACCTCGATCTCCAGCGACCCGCCCTTGGTCCAGAGATGCTGGATGTCCTGGAACGACTTGAGCGATGTGCCACCGGGTACCGAGGCCGCGAAGGTACGCGCCTGCTCGATCGCCGAGCGGCGGACCGACTCCTCGACCGTCTTCTTCGCGACCGCCTCGCCGTGGCTTGCCTTCAGGGTCTCGTAGACCTCCTTCAGGATCTCGGCCTCGATCTTGCGCTTCTCCAGCATGGAGAGGCCTTCGGGGTGGGGTGCGGAACTGGGGGACTGGCTCATGGCTGCCTCCGGAATGACTTTGTCTAGTCAGGAGCATACCCGGTACTGTCGAGAAACAAGAAGCGGTCCGGAGGAAGCATGCTCAAGCGACGCGAACTGGCCGGCTTGGTTGCCGGCACGATGATGGCCGGCACAGCGACAGGCCGCGCGATGGCGCAGGCGGACAAGCCCGTGCGCGTGATCCTGCCGATGCAGGCGGGCTCCAGCGTCGACGCCTCGGTGCGGGTGATCACCAATGCGCTGGCCAAGGCCTTGGGCGCCCAGGTGATCATCGACAACCAGCCGGGCGCCGGCGGCATCACCGGTGCGGCGCAGATCGTGCGCGCCGCGCCCGACGGCCAGACGATCGGCGTGATCTCGTCCAACCATGTGATCAATCCGGCAATCTACGCCAACGTGCCGTTCGACACGCTGAAGGACATCACACCCATCACCATGATCGGCACGACGCCGCTGGTGTTGCTGGCGCATCCTTCGCTGGGCGTCAGCGACGTGAAGGGGCTGGTGGCGGCGGCCAAGGCCAAGCCCGGCGCGATCAACTACGGCTCGTCAGGCAACGGCACGATCCTGCATCTCGCGGTCGAAATGCTGATGGCCGACACCGGCATCAAGCTGCAGCACGTGCCCTATCGCGGTGCCGGCCAGTTCCTGCAGGACCTGATCGCGGGCCAGATCCAGCTCGGCGTGTTCGGCGCCAATGTGGCGGCCACGCACATCCAGACCGGCGCGCTGAAGGCACTGGGCGTGACGACCGCCAAGCGCACGCCGCTGCTGCCCGAGGTGCCGACCATCGCCGAGCAGGGCGCGGCCGGCTACGACATCGAGGGCTGGTTCGCGGCGGTCGGGCCGAAGGACATGAAGCCGCCCGAGGTCGCGCGCTTCAACGCGGCGTTCCGGGCCGCGCTGGCCTCGCCGGAAGTGCGCGACGTGCTCATCAAGCAGGGCAACGACGTGACGCCGACCACGCCGGAGGAGTGCGCCAAGATGCTGGCCGCCGATCTCGCCAAATACGCCGCGATCGTGAAGAAGGCCGGGGTTAAGCTCGAATAGCCGCCGGAGCGGGGGCCGGAGCGACCACCCCTTGACATGGGGGGCTCGCGATGAAATATCCGCCTCCACCATGAAGACGTTCGCCCTCCTCCGGTCGCGACGCCGCCGCTTTTCCAAGCGGCGTGAGGACACGCGCGTTTAACAAACGCGCTGTTCAATCGAAGCCGCTGGAGAGGATGAGCGGCTTCCCATTTCACCTTCTTCTCCAGTCGGCCCTCCCCAAAGGCCCTAGTTACGAGAGAGAAGTTCCATGAGCACCAGCAACAAGACCAAGATCTTCATCGACGGCCAGCACGGCACCACCGGCCTGCAGATTCTCGACCGGCTGAAGGATCGGCCTGACATCGAGCTGCTCGAGCTGCCGATGGCCGACCGCAAGGATCTTGGCAAGCGTGCGGAGATCGCGAAGGCCTCCGACATCACGGTGCTGTGCCTGCCCGACGCCGCGGCCAAGGAGCTGGTGGCGGCCATCGGCGACTTCGACACCGTCGTGATCGACGCTTCGACGGCCCATCGTGTGGCCGATGGCTGGACCTACGGCTTTCCCGAGATGGCCAAGGACCAGCGGCAGAAGCTGCTCGACTCCAACCGGATCAGCAATCCGGGCTGCTATCCCACGGGCGCGATCGCGATCCTGCGGCCGTTGATCGATGCCGGCCTGGTGCGTGCCGACTCGACGCCCGCCGTGTTCGGCGTCTCGGGCTACACCGGCGGCGGCAAGGATTTGATCGCGGTTCACGAGAAGCCGGACGTCGAGCCGTTCGGCCTCTACGGCCTCGCCCTCGCGCACAAGCACGTGCCGGAGATGAAGAAGTATTCCGGCCTGACGCACGCGCCGCTGTTCGTGCCATCGGTCGGTCACTATGCCCAAGGCATGCTGATCACCGTGCCGATCACGCGCGACATCACCACCAGGCAGGTGACGGCCAAGGACGTGCACGGCGTGCTCGCCGACCGCTATGCCGGCGAGACCTTCGTGCCGGTGCGGCCGCTCGGCGACAAGGCGTGGCTGGAGCGAGACCAGTTCCTGCGTGCGGACCGACTGACGAACACCAACACCATGGAGCTCGCGGTCTACGGCAACGACGCTGACGGCAACGTGGTGGCGATCGCCTCGCTCGACAATCTGGGCAAGGGCGCATCGGGCGCAGCGGTGCAGTGCATCAACCTCAAGACCGGTGTCGACGAGAAGACCGGTCTCTCGGTCGGCTAAGACCCAACCCGGTCACAGTCCGTCATTCTTGCGGCGGCGGCAGCGCGCATTCGCTGGACCGTTTCGCTCGCCTCCAAATAGCAGGACACTCCCATGAGCATTCGCGTCGGCATTGTCGGCATCAGCGGTTTTGGCGGCGGCGAGGCGCTGCGCCTGGTCGCGAGCCACCCGTCTTTCGAATTGGTCTACGCCGCGGGCGAGGGCAGCGCCGGCAGCCGGTTAATGGATCGCTTCCCCGGTGTACCGGCCGCGCTGGCCGAGCTGGTGATCGAGAAGTGGCACCCCGCGACCTTGCCGAAGCTCGACGTGCTGTTCGCGTCGCTGCCCACGGGCGCTTCGGCCGAGGCACTGGCGCGTGTGCCCGAGGACGTGAAGATCGTCGATATCGGCGGCGACCATCGCTACGTCGAGGGCTGGGCCTACGGCCTGGCCGACGTCTGGCCCGCCGAGATTAAGGGGGCCAGCCGCGTTGCCAATCCCGGCTGCTTCCCCGCGGCGGTGCTGACCGCGCTGGCGCCGCTGCTGGCCCACAAACTGATCGAGCCCGGCAACATCGTGATCGACGCCAAGACCGGCATCTCCGGCGCCGGCCGGGGCGGCGCCGACAGCAGGTTCGGCTACGCCGAGAGCAACGAGAACCTGGTGCCCTACGGTCTGCTCAAGCACACCCACATGCCCGAGATGGCCAAGACGATCGAGCGGCTGAGCGGCGGCAGCGCGGCCGGACTGGTGTTCACGCCGCATCTGATCCCGATGACGCGCGGCGTCCTTGCGACGATCTACTGCCGCGGCCGCGCCACCACGGCCGATTGCCTCGATGCGGCGCGGCGCTTCTACGCCCGGCGGCCGTTCGTCCGTGTGACCGACAAGCCGCCACAGACCAAATGGGCGACCGGCTCGAACCTCGCGTTTGTCGGCTATGCGGCCGATCCGGAGCGCAACCTGGTTATCGCGATGGGCGTGGTCGACAATCTCGGCAAGGGAGCAGCCGGTCAGGCGGTGCAGAATGCCAACTTGATCTGCGGCCTGTCGGAAACCGCGGGCCTGGACGGCGCGCCGGTGTGGCCATGAGGTTCACGCTGAGACGGGCGGTGGCCGCCGATGCGGGCGCCGTCCGCGTGCTGACACGCGACGCCTACGCCAAGTGGGTGCCGGTGATCGGGCGCGAACCCAAGCCCATGACCAAGAACTACGACACGGCGGTGCGGCTGAACCGCATCGACCTCGCGCATGTCGACGGCGAGCTCGCCGGCCTGATCGAGACTATCGACAGGTCGGATCATCTGCTGATCGAGAACGTCGCCGTCGCGCCGGCACGGCACGGCCAGGGCCTCGGCCGCGCTCTGCTGGCGCATGCCGAGACGGTGGCGCGCGCGGCCGGCTATCGCGAGGTGCGCCTCTACACCAACCAGAAGTTCGCCGCGAACGTGGAGCTCTACCTGTCGCTGGGCTACCGGATCGACCGCGAGGAGGAATCCGAGCTCGGCGTCACCGTCTACATGAGCAAGACGCTCAGTCCCTGAGATACTCGGGGTAGCGGGCGCGGATCTCACCGAGATAACCCAGCGTGCCGGAGAGATGCCGGCGCACCGCTTCCTGCGCCTCGTCGGGCTGCCGCGTGCCGATCGCGTCCATGATCAAGCGGTGATGCGCCACGATGTCCTGTGCCTTGCCGGGCGTCGGCAGGTGGAGCCGGCGCAGCCGGTCGATGTGGCCGGAGCGGCTGCGCACCAGCGCCCACAGCTCGCGCTTGCCTGCCGCGGCGTAGAGCTGCCAGTGGAAGTCGTTGTCGGCCGCCATGAAGGCCGCGAAGTCGCCGGCCTGCGCGAAGTGCTCCTGCAGCGCGATGGTGCGGCCGAGCTCGTCGACCAGCATCGCCTCATGCTCGAGCGCCAGCAGGCGCACGATCTCGAGCTCCAGCGACTGGCGCAGGAAGTGCGCCTGCTGCGCGGCGGTGACGTCGATCTTGGTGACGACCGTGGCATGTTGCGGGTAGACCGCGACCAGGTCCTCTTCGTTCAGCCGCATCAGCGCGTCGCGGATCGGCGTCGAGGAGAGGCCGAACTCCTTGGCGAGCTTGGCGCGCGACAGCGTCTCGCCGGGCGGCAGGGTGAGGGACACGATCATCTCGCGCAGCCGCTCGAACACCTGGGGCGCTGCCTGGCGGTCGCGGTCGAGGCGTTGGGAGGAGGTTAGATCCTGCATTGCCCTGTCATTGATGCACTAATATATTAGTCGAAATTCTGGAGGAAAAACAATGACCCGCAAGGCTTCCGCCAAGGACCCAGCGGCACTGCGCAGCGCCCGCTGGTTTGCCCCCGACGATCTTCGCGCCTTCGGCCATCGCTCGCGCGCGATGCAGATGGGTTTCGCCCCGGAGGAATGGGCGGGCAAGCCGGTCATCGCCATCCTCAACACGTGGTCGGAGGCCCAGCCCTGCCACATGCACTTCAAGTCCCGCGTCGACGACGTGAAGCGCGGCATCCTGCAGGCGGGTGGCTTCCCCATGGAGCTGCCGGCGCTGTCGCTGTCGGAGAGCTTCCTCAAGCCCACGACCATGCTCTACCGCAACCTGCTGGCGATGGACGCCGAGGAATTGCTGCGCGGCCATCCGGTGGACGGCGTCGTGCTGATGGGCGGTTGCGACAAGACCACGCCCGCGCTGCTGCTCGGCGCGATCAGCGCCGGCCTGCCCGCGATCTACCTGCCGGCCGGTCCGATGCTGCGCGGCAACTGGAAGGGCAAGGTGCTGGGCTCGGGCTCCGACGCCTGGAAGTACTGGGACGAGCGCCGCGCCGGCAAGATCTCCGACGATGACTGGGTCGACGTCGAGGCGGGCATCGCGCGCAGCTACGGCACCTGCATGACCATGGGCACGGCCGCCACCATGATGGCGATGGCCGAGACGCTCGGCATGTCGCTGCCCGGTGCCTCGTCGATCCCCGCCGCCGATGCCAACCACATTCGCATGGCGTCCGAGTGCGGCCGCCGCGTCGTCGAGATGGTGTGGGAGAATCTCACGCCCGCGAAAATCCTGAGCAAGAACGCCTTCCTCAACGCCGTCACCGCGGCGATGGCGGTCGGCTGCTCGACCAATGCCATCATCCACCTGATCGCGATGGCGCGCCGCGCCGGCCACGATGTCGGCCTCGACGATTTCGAGCGCGCCTCGCGCAAGGTGCCGGTAATCGCCAACATCCGGCCCTCCGGCGACAAGTATCTGATGGAGGACTTCTTCTACGCCGGCGGCCTGCCCGGCCTACTGGAGCAGATTCGCGAGCATCTCCATCTCGACTGCCTCACCGTCACCGGCAAGACGCTGGGCGAGAACATCGAGGGTGCGGAGATCTACAACGAGGACGTAATCCGCTCGCCGGGGAACGCGATCTACAAGGAGGGCGCACTCGCCGTGCTGAAGGGCAACCTCGCGCCCGACGGCTGCGTGATCAAGCCGTCGGCCTGTGCGCCCAAGTTCCTGAAGCACACCGGCCCCGCGCTGGTGTTCGACGACTATCCGTCGATGAAGGAAGCGATCGACCGCGACGATCTCGACGTGACGGAAGACACGGTGCTGATCCTGCGCAATGCGGGCCCCCAGGGCGGCCCCGGCATGCCGGAGTGGGGCATGCTGCCGATCCCGAGGAAGCTGGTGAAGCAGGGCGTGCGCGACATGGTGCGCCTCTCCGACAGCCGTATGAGCGGCACCAGCTACGGCGCCTGCATCCTTCACGTCTCGCCCGAGAGCTATATCGGCGGTCCGCTGGCGCTGGTGAAGACCGGCGACATGATCTCGCTCGACGTCGACAAACGGACGATCAACATGAACGTCTCCGATACCGAGCTCGCCAAGCGCAAGGCGGCGTGGAAAAAGCCCGAGGCACGCTACGAGCGCGGCTACGGCTGGATGTTCACGAAGCACATCAAGCAGGCCAACGAAGGCTGCGACTTCGACTTCCTCGAGACCAGCTTCGGCAAGCCCGTCGTCGAACCGTCGATCTACTGAGGTCCGCCATGGCGTTGAAGAAAGAGACCCGCGACAAGCTGCTGACCGTCAGCACACCGACGGTAGCGACCGCGCTCTACAAGCGCGGCTTCCGCATCCAGGCGATCCAGGACGTCCATCCGCTGTCGCCGGACCAGCCGACTCTGGTCGGCGAGGCCTTCACGCTCCGCTACATGCCGGCGCGCGAGGACCTCAACAAGCTCGAGGTCTTCCGCAATCACGGCCATCCGCAGCGGAAGGCGGTCGAGGACTGCCCGCCGGGCTCCGTGCTGGTGATGGACAGCCGCAAGGACGCGCGCGCAGCGTCGGCCGGCGCGATTCTCGTGACGCGCCTGATGAAGCGCGGCTGCGCCGGCGTCATCACCGACGGCGGCTTCCGCGATTCGGCCGAGATCGCGGCGTTGAACTTCCCCGCCTACCACCATCGCCCCAGCGCGCCGACCAACCTCACGCTGCACCACGCCATCGACATCAACGTGCCGATCGGCTGCGGCGATGCGCCGGTGTTTCCGGGCGACGTGATCCTGGGGGACAAGGACGGCGTGATCGTGATCCCCGCGCATATCGCCGACGAGATCGCGACCGAGGCCGTCGAGATGACGGCCTACGAGGATTTCGTCACCGAACGCGTGCAGGCGGGGCAGGGCATCTTTGGTCTCTATCCCGCGACCGACGAGAAGAACCTCACGGCCTTCGCCGAGTGGCGTAAGACGAACAAGCGTTGAAAGAGGAGGAGTAGAATGAAAGCGTTGACGAAGAATTTGGCTCTTGGCCTGGCCCTCGTGGCGGCTCTCGCAGCCGCGCCAGCCCAGGCGCAGGACTATCCCGACAAGCCGATCACCGTGATCGTGCCGTTCCCGCCGGGCGGTTCGTCCGACGCTACGGCGCGTCTTGTCACCAAGAAGCTCGCGGAGCGCGTCGGCCAGTCGATCGTGGTCGACAACAAGGGCGGCGCCAACGGCTCGATCGGTGCTGCGGCGCTGAAGCAGGCCAAGCCCGACGGCTACACCTTCCTGGTGGGCTCGATCGGCGTGTTCGGCATCAACCCGGCCCTGTTCAAGGACCTGCGCTACGACCCGATGAAGGATTTCGACCTGCTGAGCGTCGTGGTGCGCACGCCCAACGTGCTGGTGGCCAACCCGAACTTTCCGGCGAACAACGTGGCCGAGCTGGTCGAGTACCTGAAGAAGAACCCCGACAAGGTGACCTTCGCCTCGTCGGGCACCGGCTCGTCCGACCACCTGACCGCCGCGCTGTTCCTGCAGAAGACCGGCACGACCGGCATCCATGTTCCCTACAAGGGCGGCGGGCCGGCGATCAGCGACCTGATCTCGGGCCACGCCAACGTCTCGTTCCAGAACCTGGGCGCGATCGCCCAGCACGTGAAGTCGGGCAAGCTGAAGGCGCTCGGCGTCACCAGCGCTGCGCGCACACCGACGCTGCCCGAGGTGCCCACCATGGCCGAGGGCGGCGTGAAGGACCTCGAGGTCTATTCCTGGCAGGCCGCCGCCGCGCCGAAGGGCTTGCCGCCGGCCGTGAAAGCCAAGCTCGAGGCCGAGCTGATCGCTTCGGCCAAGTCGCCCGACATCAAGGCGCAGTTCGAGGCTGTGGGCTTCGAGGTCGTCGCCAACAACAGCCAGGAGTTCACCAAGTTCCTGACCGACGAGATCGCGCGCTGGAAGAACGTCGTCGAGACCGGGAAGATCACCGTCGAGTAGGCGGCGAGTCGCTTCGGAAGAATTAGTCTTCCCAAAGAGCGCTTCGGGGGCATCTCTTCCCCCGAAGCGCGCGATCTTTGGCAAACGCCTCCATTGTTTGCTGGCCCGTTCGCGGGCATTTCTGGAACATCGAAGTCCGTGGAGACAGTGATGTCCCAGACCCCTTCCGCGCTCTTGCGCCCGCTGAAATCGTGTCGATGCGGCATGTGCCGCTGACACTTTCACGTCTGAATTCCTGAGCCAACGACCGGCCGCCTCCCGAAGGAGTGCAGGGACCGGAGGAGTGGAGCCATGTCCGAACCCTTCATAGTCGAAATCTGGGGCGAGCCTGCTGGCGTCGTCCTGCGCGAAGGCAACGCCTATCGCTTCCATGCCACTGCGCGTCCGTTCTTCGAGCTGGACGGCACGCAGTTCACCACGCCGGGCCACGCGCGACTCGCCGCTGTCCGCCTCAAGCGTAACGTCGGGGTGCGGCCATGAGCATGCGCCAGAGCTTACTCGCCGCCGCCGCCATTGCCCTGGGGCTGATGTCGGCCATTGTCTCCGTGCGCGCACAGGAGGTCGTGCTGACCAACGTCTCCTACGATCCGACGCGCGAGCTCTACAAGGCGCTGAACGAGGCCTTCGCCAGGGAATGGCAGGCCAAGCACAACCAGAAGGTCACGGTGCGCGTGAGCCATGGCGGCTCGGGCAAGCAGGCCCGCTCGGTGATCGACGGCCTCGAGGCCGATGTCGTCACGCTCGCGCTCGCCGGTGACATCGACGCCATCGCTCGCGAGGGCAAGCGGTTGCCGGAGAACTGGCAGTCGCGTCTGCCGAACAACGCCTCGCCCTACACCTCGACCATCGTGTTCGTGGTGCGCAAGGGCAACCCCAAGGCGATCAAGGACTGGCCGGACCTCGCCAAGCAGGGCGTGTCCGTCGTGACGCCGAACCCGAAGACCTCGGGCGGCGCGCGCTGGAACTACCTCGCGGCCTGGGCCTACGAGCTCGACCGCTCGAAAGGAGACCAGGCGGCGGCGCGGAAGTTCGTCGAGGCGATCTATCGCAACGTGCCGGTGCTCGACTCCGGCGCACGCGGCTCGACGACCACCTTTGCCCAGCGCGCGGTGGGCGACGTCTTCATCTCTTGGGAGAACGAGGCCTTCCTGATCCAGCAGGAGTTCGGTGCCGACAAGTTCGACATCGTCGTGCCGCCGTTCTCGATTCTCGCCGAGCCGCCGGTGTCGTTGGTCGACGTCGTGGTCGACAAGCGCGGCACGCGTCCCGTGGCGCAGGCCTATCTCGACTTCCTCTACTCGCCGGCCGCGCAGAGGATCATCGCCAGGAACTTCTACCGTCCGTCGAAGCCCGAGGCGGCCGATCCTGCCGACCTCGCGCGCTTTCCCAAGCTCAAGCTGGTGACCATCGACGAGGTGTTCGGCGGCTGGACCAAGGCGCAGGCCGAGCACTTCGCCGACGGCGCGGTGTTCGACCAGATCTACAAGCCGGCTGGAAAGACCGCGACGCGATGAGCGTCGCCGCTCTCCGCGGCTGGACGTCGATCCCGAAGCCGAGCGCTCTGCCCGGCTTCGGGATCACTTTTGGATTCGCCGTCACCTATCTCTCGCTGATCGTGCTGATCCCGCTCACGGTGCTGGTGGCGCGCGCGGCAGATCTCGGCCTCGACGGCATCTGGAGGGTCGCCACCACACCGCGCGTGCTCGCCGCCCTTGAGGTGAGCTTCTTCATCTCGGCCGCGGCGGCGCTGGTGAACGCGCTGTTTGGGACCATCACCGCCTGGGTGCTGGTGCGCTACGAGTTTCCCGGCAAGCGCCTGCTCGACGCCGCTGTCGATCTTCCTTTTGCCCTTCCGACTGCCGTGGCTGGCATCGCGCTCGCCGCGCTCTACGCGACCAATGGCTGGATCGGCGAGTTGTTTGCGCCCTGGGGCGTCAAGATCGCCTTCACGCCGTGGGGCATCCTGATCGCCCTGATATTCATAGGCCTGCCGTTCGTCGTACGCACCGTGCAGCCTGTGCTGCAGGACTTGGACCGCGAAGTCGAGGAGGCGTCGGCGACGCTCGGTGCCAGCCGCGCGCAGACTGTCTTCCGCGTCGTGCTGCCCGCTTTGCTGCCGGCCCTCCTGACCGGCGTGGCGCTCGCGTTCGCCCGAGCCGTCGGCGAGTACGGTTCGGTGATCTTCATCGCCGGCAACATGCCGTTCGTCTCCGAGATCGCGCCGCTCCTGATCGTGACCAAGCTCGAGGAGTTCGACTACGCAGGTGCTGCGGCCATCTCCACGGTGATGCTGGCGATCTCGTTCCTGGCGCTGCTCGCAATCAACGGGCTGCAGGCCTTCAGCCGCCGCAGGCTTGGCCATGCGTAACGACGTCCTGACCGAAAGCCCGATCGTGCGCTGGACGCTGCTGGCACTGGCGGTGGGCTTCCTCGCCCTGTTCCTCGTGCTCCCGCTGCTGGCGGTCTTCGCCGAGGCGCTGCGGCGTGGGCCGGAGACCTTCCTCAAGGCCTTCGCCGATCCCGATACGCAGGCCGCGATCCGGCTCACCCTGCTGGTGGCTGCCATCGCCGTGCCGCTCAATCTCGTGTTCGGCATCTCTGCCGCCTGGGCCGTCGCCAAGTTCGAGTTTCCCGGCAAGAGCCTGCTGGTCACCCTGATCGACCTGCCGTTCTCGGTGTCGCCGGTCGTCTCGGGCCTCGTCTACGTGCTGCTGTTCGGGGCCAAAGGCCTGCTCGGGCCTGTGATGGACGACTGGGACTTCAAGATCATCTTCGCCGTGCCGGGCATCGTGCTCGCCACCATCTTCGTCACCTTCCCCTTCATCGCGCGCGAGCTGATCCCGCTGATGCAGGAGCAGGGCACGGCGGAAGAGGAGGCGGCTCTGACCTTGGGCGCCTCGGGCTTCCGCACCTTCCTCACCGTCACGCTGCCCAATGTGCGCTGGGCGCTGCTCTACGGCGTGCTGCTCTGCAACGCGCGCGCGATGGGCGAATTCGGCGCGGTGTCGGTCGTCTCCGGCCACATCCGCGGTCTCACCAACACCATGCCGCTTCAAGTGGAGATCCTCTACAATGAGTACGACTTCGTCGGCGCTTTCGCCGTCGCCACCCTTCTGGCGGGACTCGCCCTCGTCACCCTGGGCGCCAAGTCCCTCCTCGAATGGCGATACGGCGACGGCCTCGCCCGCGCACACCGCCACTGATCGTTCGACGGCCATTGCGATTCGCGCCGAGGGGCTCGCCAAGTCCTTCGGCGCCGCCGCTGCCGTGTCCGGGCTCGATCTCGACGTGGCGCCCGGCGAGCTGCTGGCGCTTCTCGGCCCCTCGGGCTCCGGCAAGACCACCTTCCTGCGTCTGGTGGCGGGCCTCGAGACGCCGACGGCCGGCCGCATCCTGTTCGGCAACGAGGATGCGACGCGGCTCGCCGTGCAGCAGCGCCGCGTCGGCTTCGTCTTCCAGCACTACGCGCTCTTCCGTCATCTCACGGTCGCGGAGAACATCGCCTACGGCTTGCGCGTGCGGCCGCGCCGCCTGCGCCCGTCCGACGCCGAGATCAAACGCCGCGTCGCCGATCTCCTCGATCTCGTGCAACTCCGCGGTCTCGATCGCCGCCATCCGGCGCAGCTCTCGGGCGGCCAGCGGCAGAGGGTGGCGCTGGCCCGCGCGCTCGCCGTCGAGCCGCGCGTGCTGCTGCTCGACGAGCCGTTCGGCGCCCTCGACGCCAAGGTACGCCGCGATCTCCGGCGCTGGCTGCGCGAGGTCCACGAGCGCACCGGCCACACCACGCTCTTCGTGACGCACGACCAGGAGGAGGCGCTGGAGCTCGCCGACCGGGTCGCCATCTTCAACAAGGGCGCCATCGAGCAGGTCGGCACGCCCGACGAGATCCTCGATCGCCCCGCGACGCCGTTCGTGGCGGGCTTCGTCGGCGAGGCGGTGCGCCTGCCGGTCGATGCCGCCGGCCACTGGATCCGCATCGGCGAGCACCAGGTGAAGACGCCGACCGACAATGTCGTGGGCCCCGCCGAGCTCTTCGTGCGGCCGCACGATCTCGTGCCCGCTACCGATCCGGCGAATGCGATTGCCGCCCATGTGGTCGCGGTGCGCCGCAGCGGCGCCGCGCGACGCGCCGAGCTTTCGCTGGGGCAGGGGCTGCCTTCCGTCGAGATCGAGCTGCCGACCGGCCACGCCGCGCGCAAGGGCGACGTGCTGCCGGTGACCTTCGTAACCCTTCGGCTTTTCACGTCA
>SCVT01000310.1 GCA_004296815.1 Reyranella sp.
GCCAGCGGCGCCATCGCCGCCGAGCAGGTGAAGAATGCGGCGCCCGACGGCTACACGCTGATGTGGACGATCTCGACCACGATGATCATGAACAAGGTGCTGTTCAAGAAGCTGCCCTACGATCCCGACAAGGACTTCGCCCTGATCTCGTGGATGGATGCGGGCCACCTGCCGCTGATCGTGAACACGAAGTACCCGATCAAGAACCTGGCCGAGCTCGCGGACTATGCGCGCGCCAACAAAACCAGCCTCGGCACCTACGGCGCCGGCTCCTACAGCCACGTCGCCGTCGAGGCGCTGAACCGCCACTACAAGCTCGGCATGCAGCCGGTGCACTATCGCGGCGAGGCGCCGATGTGGATCGACGTCGGTTCCGGCTCGGTCCAGGGCGGCAGCGGGAGCTACGCGGCGGCTTCCGGCGTGCTGCAGTCGGGCAACGGCCGGGCCATCGCCGTGCCGACCAAGACCCGCATGAAGAAGCTGCCCGACGTGCCGACCTTCTACGAGCAGGGCGTCACCGACATCGCCTTCCAGGTCCAGGGCTTCATCTGCCTGGTCGGTCCGGCCGCGATGCCCAAGGAGATCGTGAGCAAGCTCTCGGACATGATGGTCGAGGGCGGCAAGAGCGAGCGCATCCAGAAAATCCTCGACACGTTCGGCATCGACCAGGCGGCCCAGGGCCAGGCCTACTTCGAGAAGTTCATGGCCGAGCAGGGTCCGGTCTGGATCAAGCTGGTCCAGGGCCTCAACCTCGAGCCGCAGTAAGTCCCAGCTGCGGCCATACGATCGCCATGAGACAACACCTCAATGGGATGCTGTGAGAAGCAGAAATTCTATCGGGGGTTGCTCATGGCTCTGGATGTCTATGCGGGTCCACTCACGGTCTACTATTCGGGCCAATGGGAGAACATTGGGCAGGCCGAGGCTCGTAAGCGGGGCTTTGAGTATCACCAGATCCGGCTTCGCGACGAGAGTGACGCGGTCGGGGATCCGGAGACCGTCCGGCGAATGGTGGTGGACTGGCGGCAGGGTCTGTCCAACGCCCTAGGAGACAATCTTCCGAGCCGCCTCGATTGGGACGAACAGACGGAAGACTACATGACGGCGCGGCCGGATTTCGAGGGTCTGGGGGCGCTCATCCTGTGGGCGTCCTATGCCGAACATCCGGACTTGCCGCGACCTGAACAGTACGTCGACTTTGCCGAGGATCCGGCCTACGGCCGGTCGGCGCCCAACGATGCGCAATCACACTTCCCGGCCATCATTCGGGAGACAGAGTTCTGGCTGCCGGCAGACTTCGAGTTCACCTTCAAGGCGCCCGGACCGAACGGCGATGCCGTGATGTTCAGTTCGGCGTATGGCCTCTTTCGCCAGCTTCGCAAGTTGAACGAGATGACGTGGCAGGCCGACCAGCAGACGATCCAGGCGTGGAGCGTCGACTGGCCTGGGGCTTCAGCATCTCTGGAGGCTCTCGCGAAGTATGCCTTCAGCGACATGGTTGCGGTCGCTTCGTATGCTTGTACCAAAAGGATGCCTATAAAGCTCGACTATTGATCCATGCACACGCGTCGGTTGTTCGCGTGAAGGTTGGGTAGGGAACCGAACCGGAGGCCCTGCATTAAGGGCTTCGAGCTATTTGCAATTGCCTGTTTGCACGTGAGAGTTGTCCGTGTAAATCAACTGCAAGTGGCAGAGGCGTGCAGACGCCCGGTATCGGAAAGGAAGCCCCTCCTTCATGGCTCTCGACGTGTATGTCGGGTCCCTCACGCGTTACTACGCCGGCGAGTGGGAGAACGTCCCCGAGCGTGCGGCTCGTGAGCGCGGCGCACAGCCTCAGCTGATCCGTCCCGACACATCCGACAAAGACCCGGAGCGTACCCAGATTGCCATGACGGCCTGGCGGACGCTGTTGTCGCAATCCCTCGGCGACAGGATCACCGCGCCGCTCGAGTGGGACGAATCACCGGAGGCGCCCTACTTCACGGGGCGGCCGGGCTGGGACGGTTTCGGCTCCCTGGTCCTGTGGGCGGCCTATGCCGAGCATCCGGCGTTGCGCCTGCCGGACGCCTTGCCGGAGGAGTGGGACAACGACCTCGCGCTGGTGCGCTCCAATGCCGAGGGCTTCCGCTCGCGCTACTCCCATCTCGTGCGCAACGTCGAGTTGTGGCTGCCGAGCGGCTTCGAGTTCACCTTCGAAGGCGAGGACGTCCGCGGCCGAAGGGTCGTGATGGGCTCCTCGACGATGTTGCGCCGCCAGCTCTCGGACCTGAACGGCGCCACCTGGAAAGCGGCGGCTCCAGCCGTTGGTCGATGGGGCCGCAGCCCGCCGCCGACCGATGCCCCGCTGGAACTGCGCGCGCGCTATGCCTTCGCCGTCCTCTCCGAGCTGGCGGGACAGGCGGTCGAGCATCGCCTGCCGATGAAGCTCGACTACTGACTCATTCGAACGAAAACGCCCGCGGCCGGGAGGCCGCGGGCGTCGATCGCACGTGTCGGTTGGGGGCTGCGATCAGGCGGCCGAGGGCGCGGGGGGCGGCTCGGTCGCCGGACGGTTGCGCCTGTCCGACATGAACTGGTCGAACTCGGAGCGATCCTTCGCGGCGCGCAGCTTGTCGAGGAAGTCGCGGAACTCGCGCTGCTCGTCGTCGAGGCGGCGCAGCGTCTCCTCGCGATACTCGTCGAAGGCGACGTTGCCGCTCGAGGCCGGTCGGCCACCCCAGCGGTGACGCAGCTTCCATGCGCGCCACTCCTCGCGCACCTGCTGGCGGCGCGCGCGATACTCTTCACGTGCCTGCTGACGGTCGGGCATGTCCCAATGCCCATAGTGCTTCGAGCAAAACATGCGGCCACTCCATTTCAGGTAGACGAGAAGGGCGACGCCGATGGGCCAGAACAGGATGAAGCTCAGGACCACCAAGGCGATCCACGCCGGCTTGCCGAGGTCGTCGATTTTGTCGATCAGGCCCATAGGACCCCCCTTTGACTGCTGTTAACGATGTAAATGTTAACGACATTTACATTGGTGATTCCCGTCCCCGGAGTCAAGAGGGCCTCATGCACTTTGGGGAAAACCCAACCCCTGCAGGTAGATGAGGACCTCCGATTCCAGCAATTCCTCGGCCGTCATGGGCAGGCTGCGGCGGCCGCCGTCGCCCCGGCCGAACAGCGAGGCGATGCCATGCGACATCGACCAGATGTGCAGGCTCATCATCAGCGCGGGCGGGCGCTTGCCGGCGGGCAGCAGGGTCACGAGCTGGTCGGCGGCTGAGCGCAGTACGGCAAAGGAGCGGTCGGACGCCGCCCGCAGCTCGGCGTTCAGGTCGGGCGACACACCCGATTCGAACATGGCGGTGTAGTAGGCGGGCTCGGCGCGCGCGAAAGCCAGGTAGGCGCGGCCGATATTGTGGAAGGCCGTGATCAGGTCCGGCTTGCCGCCCGCCCAGCCCGTCGCGAGCATCGCTTCGAAACGCTGGAAGCCCTCGCGCGCCACGTCGGCCAGCAGCGCATCGCGATCGCGGAAATGGCGGTAGGGAGCGGCGGGGCTGACGCCCGCGGAGCGCGCGGCATCGGCGAAGGTGAAGCCTGCGGGGCCCTTCTCCTTGATGAGGTCGCGGGCGGCCTTGATCAGCGCTTCGCGCAGATTGCCGTGGTGGTAGCCGCGCTCCTCGCGATCGCCCTTTTTCCAACTCATGTAAAGGAAGTTTACATCAAAGCCGGAGGCGGCAACAGGCGAGGGAATCCCGCACGCCTGGTGCATCGCGGACTAGTTCTGCGGCGGCGGCGGGTAGCGGTCGAACGCAGGCAGCTCGTGGGCGCGCTCCATCCAGCCGATCCGCTCGGCGACCTGGATATGCGCCTGCGCCGGCACGGCGGCGGGATCGTCGTAGGTCGCGCTCTGGATATCGATGATGCCCGGCAGCATCTCGGCGTTTTCGTAGAAGAGGCCGGTGCCGCACTCGGCGCAGAAATGGCGCCGGCCGCTTGCCGATGACGAATAGATCTTGGGCGTACCCTTGGTCACCTTGACGGCGTCTTTCGGGTACATCGTCCAGCCGACCATCGGCGCACCGGCGTGACGCCGGCAATCCGTGCAATGACACAGCGCGTGGGTGAGGGCCTCTCCTTGGGCCTGGTAACGGATAGAGCCGCAGTGGCAGCCGCCAGTGATCATCGTCCGCTCCCTTCTGTTATCGCCAGATCTTCTTGCCGCTCCCGGGTAGTCCCAGCTCGCTCCACATCGCGTCGACCTTGTCGATCACCGCCTGGTCCATCCTGATCTGACGTCCCCATTCGCGGTTGGTCTCGCCCGGGAATTTGTCGGTGGCGTCGAGGCCGATCTTGGAGCCCAGCCCCGAGACCGGCGAGGCGAAGTCGAGATAGTCGATCGGCGTGTTCTCGATAACGGTGATGTCGCGCGCGGGATCCATGCGCGTCGACAGCGCCCACATCACGTCCTTCCAGTTGCGCGCGTCGATGTCGGCGTCCACCACGATCACCCACTTGGTGTACATGAACTGCCGCAGATACGACCACACGCCCATCATCACGCGCTTGGCGTGGCCGGCGTAGGCCTTCTTCATCGACACGACGGCGATCCTGTAGCTGCAGCCCTCGGGCGGCAGCCAGAAGTCGACGATCTCGGGGAACTGCTGCTGGAAGAGGGGGATGAACACCTCGTTCAGCGCCTCGCCCAGGACCGATGGTTCGTCGGGCGGCCGGCCGGTGAAGGTCGAGAGGTAGATCGGCTTCCGGCGCATCGTGATGGCGCTGATCGTGAAGACCGGGAACTGCTCGACGCTGTTGTAGTAGCCGGTGTGGTCGCCGTAGGGGCCCTCGTCGCCGTAGTCGTCGAGGCTGACATGGCCCTCGAGCACGATCTCGGCCTCGGCCGGCACCTTGAGCGGCACGGTCTTGCAGTCGACCAGCGCGACCTTTTTGCCGCGCAGCAGGCCGGCGAACTGGTACTCCGACAGCGTGTCGGGCACCGGCGTCACGGCGGCCAGGATGGTGCCGGGATCGGCGCCGATCACGGCCGCGACGGGCAGCGGCTCACGCTTGCCCGAGCCCTTCCAGCGCTGGTGATGCTGCGCACCGCCGCGATGCTTCAGCCAGCGCATCAGCGTGGTGTTCTTCCCCGTCACCTGCAGGCGGTAGATGCCGAGGTTGAAGCTGTCCTGCTTGTCGCCTTTCGGGTTCGGCCCCTGCGTCACGATCAGTGGCCAGGTGATGAGTGGCGCGGGCTCGCCCGGCCAGCAGGTCTGGATCGGCAGCTTGCCGAGGTCGATATCGTCGCCGGTCAGCACGATCTCCTGGCAGGGCGCTCTGCTCACCGTCTTCGGCTTCATCGCCATCACGGTCCGCACCATCGGCAGCATGTCGAGCGCCTCGCGCCAGCCGCCGGGCGGCTCGGGCTGGCGCAGGAAGGCCAGCGTCTCGCCCACGGCACGAAGCTGACCGGGCTCGCGGTCCATGCCCCAAGCGACGCGCTCGACGGTGCCAAACAGGTTCACCAGCACCGGCACATCGGAACCGACGACGTTCTCGAACAGCACGGCCGGCCCCTGCTCGGCGAGCAGGCGGGTCTGGATCTCGGTCATCTCCAGCACTGGCGACACCGGCGCCTTCACGCGCACGAGGCGGCCGCTCTTTTCCAGCCGGTCGATGAAGTCCCGAAGCGAGGCGTATGGCATGCTAGGCACGTCGTTTAGAGGGGCGGAGGCATGAGATCAAACGCCATCCCGGCTGAGTTCGAGGATCTGCTGAGTCGCGCCGGCCGCAAGGTGCTGGCGGGCACGCACGCATTGTGTGGGGCCTTGGCCGATCCGCGCACGCGCTTTCTCGCCCAGGACGACCTGCTCGACCGCGCCAAGGCAGGCCGGCTGCGCCGCACCCTGGAGGCCGAGCTCACGAAGACGCTGGAGCGCATGGAGCGGCCGATCCCGCCGGAAACGATCTCCGGCATGCGCCACGACTATGGCGAGCTGCTGCCCAAGACCAGTCGCGCCAGCACGATCTACTTCGAGAGCCGCCGCGAGGCAGGCTACAAGGCCGCCGAGCGCATCGGGCTGGTGCGCATGATGCGGTCCCAGAGCTTCCGGGCCTTCGCCGAAGCGCTCGCGGGCCGCAAGCTCTCGTCAGGTTGGGGCCTGCAGGTGCTGCGCTACGGGCCGGGCGACTATGCCGGGCCCCACAACGACCATCACCCCGAGAACAAGGACGCGAAGGGCGGCTACATCGACCTGCATCTCGGCCTGTGCGGGCCCGGGGTCGCGCACCAGTGGCTGGTCTATAGCCGCGCCGGCCATTTCGGCGAGATCGTCTCGGTGGCGAAGCCCGCGGCGGTGACGGCCTATCGCCTGCCGTTCTGGCACTACACGACGCCGCTCGCCGGCAAGCCCGGCTCGGGGCGCTGGGTCTTGCTCGGGACGTTCCTCTACCGCTAGGCCGCCGCCGTCTTCTTCCAGGACGCGGCGCGCTCCAGCAGCCGCTGCGCGCGGATGACGATGGGCAGGTCGATCATCTTGCCCTCGAAGGCGACGGCGCCTTCGCCCGCCTTCACGGCGGCATCGAACGCCACGAGCAGGC
>SCVT01000311.1 GCA_004296815.1 Reyranella sp.
GCTCTTCCGATCTGCGTCGTCAGCACGCGCGCGCCCGAGGCGCCGATCGGATGGCCGAGCGCGATCGCGCCGCCGTTGACGTTGAGCTTGGTGTCGTCGAGGCCGAGCTGCTTGCCGACCGCGACGGCCTGCGCCGCGAAGGCCTCGTTGGCCTCGACCAGGTCGAGATCCTTGACCGACCAGCCGGCCTTCTTGAGCGCGGCCTGCGAGGCCGTTACCGGGCCGATGCCCATGATCGACGGATCGACGCCCGTGGTCGCCCACGACACGATCTTGGCGAGCGGCTTGATGCCGCGCTTCTTGGCTTCGTCGGCGCTCATCAGCACGAGCGCCGCCGCGCCGTCGTTGATGCCCGACGCGTTGCCCGCCGTAACCGAGCCGCCTTCCTTGCTGAAGGCCGGACGCAGCTTGCCGAGCGCCTCGGCCGTCGTGCCGTGACGCGGGAATTCGTCGGTGTCGACCACGACCTCGCCCTTGCGGGTCTTCACCGTGACCGGGACGATCTCGTCCTTGAAGCGGCCGGACTTCTGCGCGGCCTCGGCCTTGTTCTGCGACGACGCAGCGAAGGCATCCTGCTCCGCGCGCGTGATCTGGAACTTCTGCGCCACGTTCTCGGCGGTGTTGCCCATGTGATAGCCGTGGAACGCGTCCCACAGGCCGTCCTTCAGCATGGTGTCGACCATCTTGAGCTCGCCCATCTTGGTGCCGTCGCGCATGTGCGCGGCGTGCGGCGCCTGGCTCATGCTCTCCTGGCCGCCGACCACCATGATCGAGGCATCGCCGTTGCGGATCGCCTGCCAGCCGAAGGCGACGGCACGCAGGCCGGAGCCGCAGAGCTGGTTGATGCCGAGCGCGGTCTTCTCGACCGGGATGCCCGAATTGACGGCGGCCTGGCGCGCCGGGTTCTGGCCCTGACCCGCGCTCAGGATCTGGCCCATGATGACCTCGTCGACTTCCTCGGGCTTCACCTTGGCGCGCTCGAGCGCACCCTTGATGGCGACCTTGCCGAGATCGTGCGCCGGCACCGCACTGAACGCGCCGTTGAACGAACCGATCGGCGTGCGCGCTGCGCTCGCGATGACGATTTCCGTAGCCATGAGTCCCTCCTTGCGGGCCGCCCTCGCCGCCATTTACAGGCCGGCGGCACGGCTCGGCAAGGACCCTCGCGGCACTGCAGCAATCGGCTTCATTCCGAACAGCGGCCGGACCCAGCGCCACGGGCGCACCAGCCCTGCATAAAGGGCCCAGGTGCCGATGAAGGTCGCGAGCACCGCGAGGACGAAGCCCGGCAGTGGCGGCACGCCCGCGGTCAGCAGCGCGTAGACGGCAATCACCGTCACGGTCTGGTGCAGGATGTAGAACGGATAGACCGCTTCGGTGGCTTCCGCGAGGAACGCCGGCCGTCGCGTCAGATAGCGGTGCGCGAAGCCCAGGATCGCGAACAGCCAGGCCATGGTGTTGATCGCCGAGAGGAGCGCGAAGACGGGCCGCACCTCGGGTGCGATCGCGGGCCTCACCGTTCCCTGGAAGAAGCCGAAGTAGAGCGCGGCGTAGGCAGCGATGCCGACGACCAGCGAGAACAAGCGCTGGCGTTGGAGCGCGTTCAGCAGGTCGGTCGAGCCGAAGATGAAGGCGCCGTAGAGCAGCAGCACGCCGTACGAGACCAGGCCGTGCCAGTCGCCGACCAGCCCGTTGATATTGTGTGAGATCGGCGCCAGCCACAGGAGCGACGCGGCGAGCGGCAACACCATCAGCCACTGCAGACCGAAGCGAGCAGCGATGCGCCCGGCATTCTCGAGCGCATCACGCCCCGATGCCGAGCGCGCCCACAGGAAGACCGGCAGCAGCACGAGCGTCAGCACCAGCACGTAGGCCAGGAACCAGAGATGGTGCCAGCTCATGTTGCCGTTGGGATACGCACCACCGGCGAAGGCCTGCGGCAGCCAGTCGACGAACGAGCCGGTGAACTGGCCGCGGTAGAGACGCTCCAGGTAGACCTGCGGCGGCACGATCACCAGCATGCCGAAGCCGAGCGGCAGGAGGAGCCGCTTCAGGCGGTCCCGGACGAAGGCGCCGGAGCTGCGGTCGCCCAGCGCCAGCATGATCGCCGCCCCCGAGACCAGGAACAGCAGCGGCATGCGCCAGCGGTTCATGAATCGCATGGTCTCGCGCAGCCATTCCATGCTGTCGGGGCTGGTGACGTGCCAGCTCCAGCCCGACCAGGCCATGCCGGCGTGGTAGAGGATCAGCAGGCTGAAGGCGAGGACGCGCAGCCAGTCCAAATCGGCGCGGCGGACGTTCATGACAGCACCTCGGGCGTTCGTTGAGGACGCCCGGTAGCTACACGCCAAGTCGTTGAATCAGTGTCGATTTGTGACGACCGGCGACCCGGATGGGATGACCGGCGACCTCAGCTTTTGACCGGGACCAGCGCCTCGAAGCGCTGGCGGTAGCGGCGGCTCAGATTCACCTCGGCGCCATCCTGCAGGCGGATGCGCCAGTCGCCGCTCACCCAGGGTGTCACCTCGACCACGCGGGCGATGTTCACCAGATGCGATTTGTGCACGCGCACGAAACGTTTCGCGTCGAGCTCGCCCTCGAGCTTGGTGAGCGAGGAGCGGATCTCGAGCAGCTCGCCGCCGACATGGAGCACGGCGTAATTGCCGGAGGCTTCCACCCAGTCGATGTCGGCCACCTCGACCATGATCTCCTTGCCGCGCCGGCGCACCGCGAAGCGCTCCGGCAAGGGGCCGCCCGGGCTCGCCGCGGGCGCGGGCGCCGCCTTGCGGTCGAGCAGATGCTTCAGGACCAGAACACCACCACTCAGCATTGTGTAGGAGATGACGTCCTTGGCGAATTCGTAGCCCAGCCGATCGGCCGTGACCGGGAAACTGTAAGCCTCCCCGACGATGGCGTTGAACCAGAGGAGCCGGAGCGCCGCCATGCCGAGCGTATGCAGGATGCTGTAGGGCACGACTGCCAGGACGTGGATCGCGATGTTGCGCGCGCCGCCAGTCACCGGCCAGCGCCGGTGCAGCCAGTAGATCGCCGGCAACAGCGCCGCCACGACGAGATGGCTGGCGCCCTCCAGCGCGACGGCGCGGCCGACGCCCATGTCGATGCCGCGGCGGCCGGCATCGGAGATTTCGACCGGCACACGCGCCACCATCGAGATCGCAAGCGCGGCCGCCCAGAACGCCAGCAGGCGCCAGTCGATCGCTCGTCCTTCCGTTGCCGTCATATCGCCTTCAGCCAGTCCATCAGCGGCGTCCAGCAGAGATCGCGCGCGCGGCCGCTCACCACCATGCCGATATGGCCAAGCGGCAGGTCGAGGCGCTTCACGTTCTTCAACCCCTTCACGGGATCGGCGAGGGCCGCGGCCGACAGCGGCGGCACGATGCGGTCGCCCGAGGGAATCATCACCAGCGACGGCGTCTTGATCTTCGACGGCACGATACGCCGGCCGCCGACCATCCACTTGCCTTCGCCCGGAATGTTGTCGCCGTACCAGCCGACCAGGCACTCACGCGCCGTCGGACCGGCGAGCGGCGCACCATCGTTCAGCCAATCCTCGAGCAGCACGAATTCTTTCGCACTGTCTCCCTGCTGGTCCATGCCGAGGAAGCGGCCGAACTTCTTCACCGCGAGCCAGGGATCGAGCGACCAGAACAGGGTCTGCAGGATATCGACCGGCAACTCGCCGACGCGGTCGGCGACCTGCGCCAGCAACGGACCGACCGAGAGCAGGAAGGCGTGGCCGGTGCGATCGGCGTGAAAATCCCAGGGTGCCGCGAGCAGCGCGAGCCCCGCGACGCGGCGCGGCTGGCGCGCGGCCAGCGCCACGGTGAGCGTCCCGCCCATGCAGTAGCCCATGACCGCCGGCGCCCGGCGCGAGCGCTTCGTGAGGAACGCGAGCACGCGCTCCAGGCGGGCGACGTAGGCGGTCGTGTCGAAGCGGCGCTCCTCGGCGTCGGGCGCGCCCCAGTCGACGAGGTAGGGCCGCAACCCCTGCGCCGCCATGGCGCGCAGCAGGCTCTTCTCGGCGGTGAGGTCGAGCACTTCCCAGCGGTTGATCAGCGAGGGCACGACCAGCACGGCGCGTGCGCCGCGGACGCGGGCTGCGCGATGGGTGGCGCCGTAGTCGAGCAACCGCGTGTTGCCCTCGCTCCATACCGACGGTGGGTTCTCCAGAGAACGGTGAACCACATGTTGGCGATAGGCGAGCACGCCGTCGGCCAGCCGCGCCATGCGGCGCGCGATCTCTCTTTGCAGCGCCGGCTCGAAGCCCGCCGTGCCGGTCCGCGCTTCGAGAGCGGCGATCTCCGGCAGCAGCGCCGCGATTGCTTCAGGCGCCGGCGAGCCGGGATTCGAGCTCGGCGATCCTTGCTTCCAGAGCTTCAATGCGCTTTCGGAGCTCGCCCACGTCATCAGCGCCGTTCCCAGGTGCAGCGGCAGCGGACGGGGACCAAGTCGTGCCGGGGGTGGGGCCTGCATGTGGAACTCCTTGAGGGGCCTGCATCGCCGAGGCGACCTGAGCGTTCGCGGCCGCGAACAGCCGGGCGATCTGCTCGGTCACCGCCTGGTCCGAGGCGAGCCCGGCGAGCTGGCTCTGCCAGAGATCGAGATAACGGCGCGCAAGCTTGTCGAAGTCGGCCGATGCATCGTCGTTTTCAGGGGCCATGCCGAGACTATAGCGCATCGTCGCGCGAACGCTGCTTTCGCAGGCGCAAAGCCTGCCTTGTCGCACTGCGGCATCGGCGCTAAGGTGACCGATCCGAAGTAAACGGGCGTTCACGGCGCGCGGGGGCTGGAGGAGCGAAGCGTAATGGCCGATCAGGCAGTACCCGAAGGCGGTCCGAAACCGGCGCCGGTGGTCATCAAGAAGTACGCGAACCGGCGGCTCTACAACACCGCGACCTCGGCCTATGTCACGCTCGACCATCTCTCGCAGATGGTGAAGGACAAGACCGACTTCGTTGTCTACGACGCCAAGACCGGCGACGACATCACCCGCTCGGTGCTGACGCAGATCATCTTCGAAGAAGAGAGCAAGGGCGGGCAGACGCTGCTGCCGATCCCCTTCCTTCGCCAGCTCATCTCGTTCTACGGCGACAGCCTGCAGGGCGTGGTGCCGCAGTATCTCGAGATGTCGATGACGCAGTTCGCGCGCAACCAGGACCAGATGCGCCGCTACCTGCAGAATGCCTTCGGCTTCAACCCGTTCCAGCAGTTCGAGTCGATGGGCAAGCAGAACATGGCGCTGTTCGAGAACGCCATGCGCATGTTCAACCCGTTCGGCACGGCGCCCAACGGCCAGCCGATGCCCAGGCCGCCTGCCGCCGCCAACGGCCAGGAGCCGCCCAAGTCCGAGACCACGCCGACGCCCGCCAACGACACGGCGATCGACGACCTCAAGCGCAAGCTCGACGAGCTGCAGGCCCAGCTCTCGGAGCTCGGCAAGAAGTCCTGAGCTTGGCGAACGCGCCTCCCTCGTCGATGGCGCGACGCGTCGTGTCGCCCTGCATCGGCATCTGCACGATGGACCGCAAGAGCGGCTTCTGCCTCGGCTGCAAGCGCACCATCGAGGAGATCGGCCGCTGGCAGATCCTCGACGACGACGCCCGTCAGGCGATCCTCGACCAGATCCCCGGCCGCTCTTTCTAGCCGAAGTTCCGGTACATCCCCGAGCCACGAATATCGGCTCCCCGCACGCCGGAAAGCCAATGACGACGGGCTTTTCGCCCGCTCCTAGGGCACACCACGACGTAACACGTGTTGTGCCCTGAACTGTGCCCGCAAAGACGCCGCGAGCGCGCGACCCATGTCGCAGTGGCTGTCGAATCGATGTCGCAGTCGGTGTCGAATTTCCCGCCGGTCAGGACCGGCAGCGGCTTCACCCTCGGGATCCACGGCGTGCGTGGACGGGTCTTTCGGATTGTTTGGCTCGACAAAAAAGGCCGGCGCGAGAAGCGCCAGCCTATGAAGAAATCATACCAGAACCTGCTGAACCTGCAACTCAGCGGCCTTTGAACGTGGGCTTTCGTTTCTCACGAAAGGCCGAGGTGCCTTCCTTGTAGTCCTCGGTGAGGCCGGTCAGCACGTTCTGGTCGGCGTCCATGTGCGAGCCGAGATCGTCGAGCGCATGGGCGAGACGGTTCACCGTCGTCTTGGTCATGCGCACCGGGATCGGCGGCTGGCGCGCGATGCGCTCGGCGAATTCCATCGACGCAGCGAAGGCCTGGCCGTCTTCCACGACGTTCTCGACCAAGCCCCACTGCAATGCCTCGGCCGCGCCGATGCGGTCCGAGGCCAGGATGACCGCCTGCTTGGTGCGCGCCGGGCCCATCAGCGCCAGCATGCGCGGAATCGAGCCCCAGCTCATGTTCATGCCGAGCTCGATCTCGGGAATGCGGAAGTGCGCACTCTTCCCGCAGGTGCGGAAGTCGAGCGACACGACCAGCGCCGCGCCGCCGCCAATACAGTGGCCCTCGACCGCCGCGATGGTGACCTGATCCATGTCCTGCCAGGCCTTGCACATCTTGGGGCCGAGCCGCTGGCGCTGGATGCGCTCGCCGACCGACAGCCCATCGCGCGCCCTTCCCTCCGGATCCTTGAGGTCGAAGCCCGCCGAGAAGGCCCTGGCCGAGCCGGTGAGGATCACCACCGTGGTCTCGAGATCGTCCTCGAACTCGCGCGGTACGTCGCGCAGCTCGCGCATCGCCTGCTGGCTCAGTGCATTGACGTTGTCGCCGCGGTCGAAGCGCACGACGGCGATGCGGCCGTCGGGGCCGAGCCCCTTCTCGATCTTCACGAGCTTGCGTTCCATCGCGGCACTCCTCCTCATTCGCGGCGACCGTAGCCCTTCGCCTTTACAAGCGCGAGTTGCTTCGGTTCACTGCCTCTCATGTCGAAATCGATCGGATCCATCGCCCTCGAACGGCGCGTCGATGCGCTGTTCTCCCGCTACACCATGCCCGGCTCGCCGGGGGCCGTCGTCGCCGTGATGCAGGGCGGCGACGTCACGCTGTGCAAGGGCTATGGCCTCGCCAGCATCGAGCTCGGCGTGCCGATCGGCCCCAAGACGCGCTTCCGCATCGCCTCCGTGAGCAAGCAGTTCACGGTGAGCGCCGCGCTGATGCTGGCGGCCGAAGGCAAGCTCGACCTCAAGGCGCCGCCGCACCAGTACCTGCCCGAGCTGAAGAAGCTGCCGGTCACGATCGATCAGATGATGCGCAACTGCAGCGGCCTGCCCGATTTCCTCGAGCTGCTGCGGCTGGGCGGTCACGGCCTCGACAAGCCGGCCAGGGCCTCCGACCTCGCCGCCGCCTGCTCGCGCAACGGCCATCTCAACTTCGCGCCCAACAGCCGCTTCCTCTACAGCAACACCAACTTCCTGCTGCTCGGCCTGATCGTCGAGAAGCTCGCGAAGAAGAAGCTGGGCGACTTCCTCGCCGAGCGAATCTTCAAGCCGCTCGGCATGACCTCGACCGCGCTCGTGGCCGAGATCGACGCGGTGATCCCGGGGCTGGCAACCGGCTACCTGGGCGACGCCGCATCAGGCTTCCGCCGCGCCGCGCACGCCTATCCGCAGGGCGGAGAAGGCGGCCTAACCTCCACCGTCGAGGACCTGCTGATCTGGTCGCGGCACTTCGACCAGCCGACGCTCGCGCCCAAGACGCTGCCGGCGCAGCTCGCGGCGGTCTCGCCGCTCGCCGGTGGCCACGCCAACAAGTATCGCCGCGGCGTGCAGGCCGACGAGCTGCGCGGCCTCGCCACGATCGGCCATGGCGGCCTGTGGCCGGGCTATCGCACCGAGTTCCTGCGCGTGCCCGAGGCCGATCTCACGGTCGTGGTCATCGCCAATCTCGGGACCATCGACCCGTGGCGGCAGGCGCGCGCCATCGCGACCCTGGCGCTGGAAGGCCACAAGAAGCTGAAGCCCGCTCCGGCGCCGATCACCGAGGCCGAGATCAAGCCGCTGGCGGGAAGCTGGTTCAATTCCAAGGAGCCGTCGCTGTTCGACCTGGCGTGGAAGAACGGCGAGGCGACCGTGACGCAGAACGGCCTGCCCTTCGCACTGGGACGGCGCGCCGACGGCTGGCTGGCGGCCGAGCGCGGCTCGTTCGAGTTCGCCATGAAGCCCGGACCCAAGGGCACGGCGCGCGTCGATCTCGGTGCGGGCCGTGTGATGACCTTCAGCAAGCTCGGCAAGCGCAAGGCCGTCCCCGCCGCACTCGCCGGCACCTACGCGTCGGCCGACAGCGGCGCGACATGGAAGATCGAGAAGAAGGGAGACAAGTGGGCGGCGACAGTCGGCGGGCCGCTGATCGCCGGCGCGCACTGGCCGATCGAGGGCATCGACGCCGACACGGTTGAGATCGTCTCGCCCGGCGGCTGGATCAGCGTGACCCAGCTCGCCCATCTGGTGCGCGACCGTGCCGGCAAGGTGGTCGCGCTCGAGGTCTCGACCGGCCGCATCAAGAAGATGCGGTTCGATAGAGCGGAATAGCTGGAAGCGCGCGACTCCAGTCGCGCGCCTCTTTTCTGCATGGTGCGGGCTCTCGCGCCTATGAAGGCGCTGTCGCCCGCCGGCGCCTTAGCGGAACGGGATCGCGTACATCAGGCCGCCCTGCGTCCAGAGCGCGTTCTGGCCACGCTCCAGCTTGAGCGGCGTGGCCGGACCGACGTTGCGATCGTAGCTCTCGCCGTAGTTTCCGACCTGCTTGATGACGTTGTACATCCACTTCTCGTCGACACCGACGGCCTTGCCGAAGCCCGGCGTGACGCCGAGGAAGCGCTTCACCGCGGGATCCTCGCTCTTCAGCATCTCGTCGACGTTCTTGGAAGTGATGCCCATCTCCTCGGCCTCGATCATGCCCATCAGGGTCCACTTCACGAGGTCGAACCACTGGTCGTCGCCGTGGCGCACGATCGGGCCCAGCGGTTCCTTGGAGATGCGTTCCGGCAGAATGTTGTGCTCGCCCTTGCCGGCGAGCTGGCCGACGCGCACCGCGGCAAGGCCCGACGCGTCGGTCGTGTAGGCGTCGCAGCGGCCAGAGGCATAGGCCTGCAGCAGCTCGTCGAGCTTCTCGATCAGCACCGGCTTGAAGGTCATCTTGGCCTTGCGGAAATAATCCGCGAGGTTGAGCTCCGTGGTCGTGCCCGGCTGGACGCAGATCGTGGCGCCGTTCAGCGCGGTGGCGCTCTTGATGCCGCTCGCGGCCGGCACGATGAAGCCTTGGCCGTCGTAGAAATTCACGCCGGCGATGTTGAAGCCGAGCGAGGTGTCGCGCAGCAGGGTCTGCGTCGCGTTGCGGGTGATGACGTCGACCTCGCCCGACTGCAGGGCGACGAAGCGCTGCTGCGCCGTGGTCGGCGTGAACTTCACCTTCTCGGCATCGCCGAACATGGCCGCGGCGATCGCCTTGCAGAGATCGACGTCGAGGCCGGTCCACTTGCCCTGGCTGTCGGCGAAGGAGAAGCCTGCCAGGCCGGTGTTGACCGCGCACTGCACGAAGCCCTTGGCCTTGATCGCGTCGAAGGTCTGGCCGGCGGAGGCCGGGCCCGAGACCAGCGCTGCCGCGCCCGACAAGGCCGCTGCTGCGGCGAGAGTTTTGAGAGACATCGCTACACCCCTATGTGTCTGTAGGGGCAGCATAGCAAAAGACGCGCCGGCCCTAGATTAATTCGGCAAGCATCCGGGCGGCCCTGATCGCGCCGTCGGCCTCGACCGGCTTGAAGGCGGCGGGCCGGGCGAGCTCGGCGACCATCGCCTCGGCAATGGCATCGGGCGTGGCGGCCTCGTAGTCCATGCGCCGCCCGGCGCCGTACTGCTCCAGGCGGTGGGCGACATGGACGTTCTGCTCGAAATGGTTCCTGAGCGGGAAGTAGAGGAACGGCGTGCCGGCCGCCGTCAGCTCCATGCAGGTCGTGAGCCCGCCCTGCACCAGAGCAAGGTCGCAGGCCGCGAGATGGCGGTCGAGATCGGGCACGAAGGCGCGGACCTCGACGCCCGCCGGCACGACCAGCGAGAGCGGATCGATGCGCGGGCCGGCGACGACGATCATGCGCAGCGCCGGCAGTCGCCTCCGCACCATGGGATAGCTCTGCAGGATGCGCCGGATCAGCGGGAGGCCGACGCTGGAGCCACCGACGGTGACGATGCAGACCTGCTCGTCCCGGCGATAGCCGAGACGCTCGCGCAAGGCTTCGCGGCTGCCCCACGACTGCGGGTGCTCGCCCATCACGTAACCCGAGAAGTCGAAGTGCCGGGGGATCCAGTCGCGCATCTCGGGCAGGTCCCTGCCGAAGGAGCGCTGCACGATGTCCTGCAGGCCGCCGACGAAGATCGAGCGGTCGCGCACGCCGGGATGGCTCTCTATGTGCTCGATCATCTCGGCGTTGTAGTCGGCCGAGAGGAACTCCTCGCGCGCGCCGCCGGCCGGCATCGGCACGAAGCCCACGAAGTCGGAGAGCCAGGCGAGCTTGGCGCGCTTCAGGTCGGGATGCTCATGCCAGTAGTGATCGACCTCCCAGGCCTCGTCGGCGATGACGAGGTCGTACCGCTCCGCGTCGACCGCGTCCTGGAAGGTCATGAAGTTGGCGACCAGCACCTCGTCCATGCGACGGATGGCCTGGAAGGCGTTGAGATCGTGCTCGCCGGATTCCTCCTCGATGTGCTTGCTCTCGCTGGCCAGACGCGCGCTCAGCGGATGGATGCGCTCGTCGTTGGTGGCGAGCAGGCGCGTCACCGGATCCTGGGCGAGCCAGTCGATCTGCAGGCCGGGATGGAGCTTGCGCAACTCGCGGGCGATGGCGATGTCGCGCCGACCATGACCGAGGCCGATCGGCGAGGAGAGATAGAGCGCTTTCTTCGGGCCGGCTGCTTTGCGCTTCGCCGGATCTGGACGTTTCACGGCGTTGGGCAAATGACGCTCGAAGAACTCCGACATCAGGATGTTGGACCTGGCCGGGAGGCGGCCGAGCGGATTGTGACCGCCATTCTCGAAGGTCACGAGCTCCGCGCCCGTGAGGTCCGCCACCGCCTTGCCGCGACCGTAGAGCTGGATGCGGTCGCCGGTGCCGTGCAGCACCAGGAGCGGGCACTTGATCCGCTCGTACATCTTCTTGCCGACATCGAACCTCGGCGGGATGGCGCGCGCCTCGACGGTCCGGGCGAGTGTGGCGGCGTCGGTGTCGGCGGCGTAGCTCACGCCATCCTCGATCTGCTTGGTCGAGTGCTTCTCGGGGAAGATGTTGGACACGAAGAACTCGGCGAAGTCGGCATAGGACTTCATCCAGTAGTCGCGGTTGTACTTGTGCCAGCCCTCGACGGTGTTCTGCGGTCCGAGGAATTGCTCGTGCGAAATGCCGGGCTGGCCGGGTCCGATGCTGGCAGCCGTGCCGGCCAGCACGGCGGCCTTCACGCGCTCGGGCCAATGGGCCGCGAGGCAGAGCGCGATCATGCCGCCGAAGGAGAGACCGACCAGGCCCGCGCTGGCTGTACCCGTCGCATCCATGACGGCGAGCGCATCGTCGACATAGTGGTCGAGGCTGTAGGCTGCGACGTCGGCGGGCCGGTCGGACTTGCCGTTGCCCCGGCCGTCCCAGGTGATGCAGCGGTAGCGCTCGCTGAAGTACGGCAGCTGCGGCTTGTAGATGCGCGAGTGCACGATGCTCCAGGGCGGGATGAACAGCAGGGTCTCGGGCCCGGAGCCGTAGACTTCGTAGTGGATCTTCACGCCGTCGCGCGTGACGAAGCCCGTCTCGACGGGAAGCTTGGCGCGCATGTCATCTGGCCTCGAAGATGCGGATGAGATCGCCGAAGCGGCGCAGACTCTGACGCACCGGCACGCCCTTCTTCTCCGCGCCGAGCAGGGCGATGCTCTCCGCCCCGATGAAGGCGCTGCTGATCAGTGCGCCGATGTCCTCTGGCGTGAAGGGGCCGAGCGCGCCGTAGCGCGTCTCGGCCTTGCGGACCAGCCCGACGATCAGCTCGTACCAGCCGAGCAGGCCCGTGCGCACGACCTTGGCGATGTCGGGATCGCTCCAGCTCGCCGCGATCATCTCCTGCAGGATGCGCACGTAGCCCGAGGCGATGTCGTCGTCGAGGTAGTCGCAGGCGCGGTCCCATTGCTGGGACAGCGTCAGCGAGGGGTCCTCGAACAACTCGCTCTGGCGATGCAGGAGCTGGGCGTTCAGGTACTCGAACAGCCCCAGCACGAGGCCCTGCTTCGAGCCGAAATGGTAGTGGATCTGGCTGAGCGGCACGCCCGCCTCCGTCGCCACGTCGCGGGTCGAGAGTCCCGCATAGCCATTCCGGTGGAGCATCTTCTTCGCCGCCTCGAGCAGGGCCACATTGGTGTCGGCTTTCTTCTTCGACGCAGTTTTCACCGAGGGGTCCTTCGCGGCAGGGGGATCAGCATGGAGACCTGCTCACGGTAGCGGCGATACTGGTCGCCGAACAGGTTCACGAGATCGCGTTCCTCGAACCAGATGCCGATGAAAATGTAGCCGGTGGTCGCGATCGCGAACAGCAGGTGCCCCATCGTCATGGCCGGCGTCGCCCAGAAGGCCAGGATGAAGCCCAGATAGATCGGGTGCCGGACGTGCTTGTAGAGGATGGGCGTACGGAACACCGGATCGGGCAGCGCCGTGCCCCTCAGGCGCGCCCACACCTGGCGCAGCCCAAACAGCTCGAAATGATTGATCAGGAAGGTGCTGACCAGCACCAGCGTCCAGCCCAGCCAGAAGACCGCGTGCAGGACGAGGACGCCCGTCGGGTTCGTCACCGTCCACACTGCACCGGGCAGCGGCCGCCACTGCCAGAACAGCAGCGCCAGGATCAGGCTTGCGAACAGCACGTAGGTCGAACGCTCGACGGCATGCGGCACCATGCCGGTCCACCAGCGCTTGAAGCCCGGTCGCGCCATGACGCTGTGCTGGACCGCGAAGAGCCCGAGCAACAGAACGTCCACGATCAAGGCCATCATCGGCGCGCCCGGCGGGCCGCTATCGATGGTCTTCGGAACGACGGGCAGGTTGCCGACGAACGCCATCGCATAAAGGAACGTCACGACGAAGAAGCCGTACACGACCACGCCGTACGCCATCGAAACCATGCCGCCCATGGGAACCTCCGTGGTGGATTTCGGTCGACCGACCGAACTGAAAGCGATGTAATTCGGTCGACCGACCGAGTCAAGCTGCCTGCACAAAGAAAAACGGCCCGCCGCAGCGGACCGTTCTTTTCTCTCGTCAGATCAATAACTTAGATCGTGCGCTCGACCATCATCTTCTTGATCTCGGCGATCGCCTTCGCCGGATTGAGATGCTTGGGGCAGGTCTTGGTGCAGTTCATGATGGTGTGGCAGCGATAGAGCCGGAACGGATCCTCGAGCTGGTCGAGGCGCTCGCCCTTGGCCTCGTCGCGGCTGTCGGCGATCCAGCGGTAGGCCTGCAGCAGGATGGCCGGGCCGAGGTAGCGCTCGCCGTTCCACCAGTAGCTGGGGCACGAGGTCGAGCAGCAGAAGCACAGGATGCACTCCCACAGGCCGTCGAGCTTGGCGCGCTCCTCCGGCGACTGCAGGCGCTCCCGCGTCGGCGGCTGGGTGGTCGACTTCAGCCACGGCTCGATCGAGGCGAGCTGCGCGTAGGGCACGTTGAGGTCGGGCACCAGGTCGCGCACCACCGGCATGTGCGGCAGCGGGTAGATCTTGATGTCGCCCTTCACGTCCGAGATGTACTTGGTGCAGGCCAGCGTGTTGGTGCCGTCGATGTTCATCGCGCACGAACCGCACACGCCCTCGCGGCAGGAGCGCCGGAAGGTGAGCGAGCTGTCGATCTCGTTCTTGATCTTGATCAGCGCGTCCAGGACCATCGGGCCGCACGTGTCCATGTCGACTTCGTAGGTGTCGACCGACGGGTTCTTGCCGTCGTCCGGCGTCCAGCGATAGACCTTGAAGACCTTGACGTTCTTGACGCCTGCGGCCGCCTTGTAGGTCTCGCCGGTTCCGATCTTGGAATTGGCGGGAAGAGCGAACTCAGCCATTTCTTCCTCTCGAACTCAGTAGACGCGCGCTTTCGGCGGGAACGACTGTACGTCGTTGCTCATCGGCTGCAGGTTGACCGGGCGGTAGTCGATGCGGGTCTTGCCGGTGTCCGGGTCGACCCACACGACGGTGTGCTTCAGCCAGTTCTTGTCGTCGCGCTCCGGATGATCCTCGTGCGCGTGCGCGCCGCGGCTCTCCTTGCGGTTGGCCGCCGAGTAGATCGTCGCCTGCGCCTGCAGGATGAGGTTCTCGAACTCCAGCGTCTCCATGAGATCGGAGTTCCAGATCATCGAGCGATCCTTGACCTTGATGTCGTCCTTGCCGGCGAACACCTTGTCCATGTTGCGACAACCCTCTTCCAGGGTCTTGGTGGTGCGGAACACCGCGCAATCGTTCTGCATGGTCTTCTGCATCAGCGCGCGGAGCTGCGCGGTCGGCGTGCCGCCGTTGGCGTGGCGCGCCTTGTCGAGGCGGGCGATCGCCTGCTCGCCGGCATGCGGCAGGTCCTTGTGCGACTGGCCGGGCGTCATCTGCTCGGCGACGCGGTTGGCGGCCGAGCGGCCGAACACGACGAGCTCGAGCAGCGAGTTGGAGCCCAGGCGGTTGGCGCCGTGCACGCCGATCGAGGCGGCCTCGCCCAGTGCCATCAGGCCGGGCACGGCGCTGAACGGATCGCCGTCCTTCACCGTCATCGCCTCGCAGTGATAGTTCGCCGGGATGCCACCCATGTTGTAGTGGCAGGTCGGCAGGATGGGGATCGGCTGACGCGTCACGTCGACGCCCGCGAAGATGCGCGCGGTCTCGGCGATGCCCGGCAGGCGCTCGTGGATGACCTTCGGGTCGAGATGCTCGACGTGCAGCTCGATGTAGTCCTTGTTCGGGCCGCAGCCGCGGCCTTCGCGGATCTCGATGGTCATCGAGCGGCTGACGACATCGCGCGAAGCGAGGTCCTTGGCCGACGGCGCGTAGCGCTCCATGAAGCGCTCGCCGCTGGCATTGGTGACGTAGCCGCCCTCGCCGCGCACGCCCTCGGTGATCAGGCAGCCGGCGCCGAAGATGCCGGTCGGATGGAACTGCACGAACTCGAGGTCCTGCAGCGGCAGGCCGGCGCGCAGCACCATGGCGCCGCCGTCGCCGGTGCAGGTGTGGGCCGAGGTCGCGGTCTGGTAGACGCGGCCGTAGCCGCCGGTCGCCAGCACCACCTTGTGGGCGCGGAAGCGATGGATCGTGCCGTCGTCGAGGTTCCAGGCCATGACGCCGCGGCACACACCCTCGTCCATGATCAGGTCGAGCGCGAAGTACTCGATGAAGAACTCGGCGTGGTTACGCAGCGACTGCTGGTAGAGCGTGTGCAGGATGGCGTGGCCGGTGCGGTCGGCCGCCGCGCAGGTGCGGTGCGCGATGCCCTTGCCGAACTCGGTCGTCATGCCGCCGAACGGGCGCTGGTAGATCTTGCCCTCGGGCGTGCGGCTGAACGGCACGCCGAAATGCTCGAGCTCGATGATGGCCGGGATGCCGTCGCGGCACATGTATTCGATCGCGTCCTGGTCGCCCAGCCAGTCCGAGCCCTTGACGGTGTCGTACATGTGCCAGCGCCAGTCGTCGGGACCCATATTGCCGAGCGCCGCCGAGATGCCGCCCTGCGCTGCCACCGTGTGGCTGCGGGTCGGAAAGACCTTGGTGATGCAGGCCGTCTTGAAGCCCTTGTTGGCCATGCCGAAGGTGGCCCGCAGTCCGGCGCCGCCGGCGCCGACGATGACCACGTCGTATTCGTGGTCGATGATCTTGTAGGCGTTGCCGCCGACGGAGAAGGTGCCGGCTGCCGCGCCGTTTGTCTTGCCTGCCTCGGCCATGCTCAGCCTCCGAAACCGATACGCAGGATGGCGACCGTGGCCGCCAGCCCGAAGAACACTGCGACGAACCTGATGCCGATGATCAGCGCCAGCTTCACGCCCTCGCTGTGGACGTAGTCCTCGATCACGACCTGCATGCCGAGCTGGCCGTGATGCAGCCCGATCACGATGGTCAGGATCAGCAGCACCATGACGATCGGCGAGCCGATCCAGGCGCGGGCGATGGCGTAGTCGGCGCCGCTCAGCATGATGAGCGATATGGCAAACCACACGACGAGCGGGATGAGCGCGACCGCTGTCAGGCGCTGCGCCCACCAGTGATGGACGCCTTCCTTGGCGGAGCCGAGGCCGCGCGCGCGATTGAGGGGCGTGCGAAGATCCATGGGGCGCTCCTCAGATCAGCCGCAGGCCGACGACCCACGAGGCCGCCGTCGCGATGAGAGAAGCCGCCACGACGATCCAGCCGCTGCGATAGGTGTCCTTGAGCTCGAAGCCGTAGCCCACATCCCAGAAGAGATGCCGGATGCCGTTGAACAGGTGGAAGAAGAGCGAGAAGAGCCAACCGCCGAGCACGAAGCGGCCGACGATCGAGCCGTTGAAGCTCTGGAACCTGGCGTAGGTCCCTTCGCTGCCCGCCGCGAACACCACCCAGGTCGCGAGGTAGAGCACCCCGACCGCCAGCGCGATGCCGGTGGCGCGATGCAGGATGGAGAGCATGGACGTGAGCTGCGGCTTGTAGACCTGCAGATGCGGGGAGAGCGGCCGGTGCACCGGCCGATTGGCGACGCTCATCGCGTGGGGACCTCGATATGCCTTGAACGGCTGCGCTTTTTTAGCGTGGC
>SCVT01000312.1 GCA_004296815.1 Reyranella sp.
GGAGAAGGTCTGTGTCGGAGCCGTCGAAAGCGGCAAGATGACCAAGGACCTCGCGATCCTGATCTCTCCGACGCAGCCCTACCTCACCACCGAGGAGTTCCTCGACGTCCTCGACGGCGGCCTCAAGGACAGGATGGCCAAGTGATAGTTGGCGGCGCCGACGGCTGCCGCACCGGCTGGGTCGTTTGCCGGCGCGACGAAGACGGCACCCTCGGCATAAGAGTCGTGAAGACCCTCGCGGAAGCCTGCGAGGGTCTTTCCGTTCTGGCCGTCGACATGCCGATCGGCCTCTGCGACGAGCCCCGACCCGGCCGCGCCTGCGAGCGCGAGGCCCGCGCCCTGATGCCGGGCAAGGCGAGCTCGGTCTTCCCGACGCCCTGCCGCCCTGCCCTCGCCTGCACCACGCACGCCGAGGCCAATGCGACCAGCAGGCAGCTGGGCGTCGGCCTCAACCAGCAGACGTTCCATCTCTTCCCGAAGATGCGGGAGATCGACGCGCTGATGCGTGGCAGTGCCAAGCTGCGCCGCATCGTGCGCGAGGCCCATCCGGAGCTCGCCTTCGCGCGCATGAACGGCGGCAGGCCGGTGCTTGCCAAGAAACGTCAACCGGACGGCTTCGCCGAGCGTCTGAAGCTGCTGGCGAAGCATGGGCTCAAGTGGAAGCCACAGCCGATCTCCGGTGCGGCGCGTGACGACGTGCTCGATGCCATGGCGGTGTGCCGGACGGCGATGCTGATCGCCGACGGCACGGCCACGCGCCTCGGGCCGGCGCGCGAGCGCGACCGCTACGGGCTGCCGATGAACATCTGGTACTGAGCTATTCCGGCTTGATCCCCGCCGCCTGCAGCACCGGCACCCAGATCGGCTCCTGCACCTTCAGCCAGTCGCCGAGTTCCTGCGGCGTGCCGCCCATGGCGACGAAGCCGCGCTTCTTCAGGTCTTCCTTGCCCTCCGGCGTCGCCACCGCGGCATTGAGCGCCTGGTTGAGCTTCGCCACCACCGGCGCCGGCGTGCCCGCAGGCGCCAGCAGCGTGTAGACGATCGTGCCGTCGACATCGCCCGCGCCCAGCTCCTTGAAGGTCGGCACGGTCGGCGCTACCGACGACCGCTCCAGCGAGGCCATGGCGTAAGCCTTGAGCTTGCCGGCCGCGATCTGCGGCGCGACGCTGGTGATGCTCGACATGCCGAGCTTGATGTGGCCGCCCAGCAGGTCGGTAACCAGCGGCCCGGTGCCGCGGAACGGCACGTGGGTCAGCTTGAGGCCGTTCAGCATGGCGAACTGCTCGGTCGACAGATGCATCGGCGTCGTGAGGCCCGCGGTGCCGTACTGCACCGAGCCCGGCGCCGCCTTGGCCGCCGCGATGATGGCCTTGAGATCGGCCCAGGGCGCGTCGGCACTGCCGACGAGAACCGACTCCTGCTTGGCGATGAAACCGACCGGCAGGAAGGCGGTCTTGGAGTCGAAGCCGAGCTTGGCCACGATGTAGGGGTAGAGCGGCAGGTTATTGGCGCTGACCACCAGCCAATGGCCGTCGGCCGGCTGCTTGGCCACGAACTCGTGGGCGATGCTGCCGCCACCGCCGCCCTTGTTGTCGACGACGATCGTGCCGCCCAGCGCCTTCTGCATCGGCTCCTGGATGGCCCGCACCAGCGCATCGGTGCCGCCGCCCGGCGGGAACGGCACGACCACATGGACGGGCTGCGAGGGAAACGCCTGCGCCCAGGCAGGCAGGCCGCCCGCCGCGACAGCGGCGAGCGGAAGGAGGAGTACGCTACGCCGTGTGTTCATCGGTCGGTCGAGGCCCGCACTGCCGCAGCACCGCCGCCGGTGTCGATCGTCTGTCCGGTGTCGGTGAGCTTGCCATTGTCGTTCTTGAAGACCTGCATGTTCTTCTGGTTCATGTTCTGGACGACGACGGCCGAGCCGTCGCGCGAGAACGAGGCGCCCTGCGACCAGCCGCCGATCGGCGCCTCGCCGGTCTTGGTGAGACCGGTGCCGCCGAGACGGTACATCACCACCATGCCGTTGGGCTTGTGCTGCGGTGCGTCCTTCGGGCGCGTCGAGCCGGCATGCGCGACGCCCGCGATCCATTTGCCGTCCTGCGACATCATCATGCCCTCGAGATTCTCGTGGCCGATGTCGACCGTGCCGGCGATCTTGCCGGTCGCGAGATCGATCACCGTCAGCACACCGTTGCCCTTGGGGTCGCCGAGGCTTGCGACCACCGCGACCTTGTTGTCCGGCGTCACCGACACCGCGTAGGGACGCGGCGCCACGTCGAGCACCGCCGACGAGGCGATATTGTCGCCGCCGAGCTTCATCAGCTCGACCTTGGCGTCGCCGTTGCGCGTGACCACGCCGGTCGCGCCGTCGGGCGACACCGCCATGTGGCTGAGCAGCGTCTTGGCGTCCATCAGCGGCACGGTCTTCACCAGCTTCACGTCCTTGCCGTCGATCGACAGGATCGAGATCGACCCCGCCATGCGGTTGGCGACGTAGGCGCGCTTGCCGTCCTTGGTGATCGAGATGCCGGCGGCGCCAGGGCCGGTGTTCAGGGTGCCGAGGATCTTGCGGTCCTTGAGGTCGACCACGGTGACGCGATCGTCCGGCGTGAGCTTGGTCGGATCGGCGGGATCGATCTTAGATGAGGAGGCGATCAGCGCGATCGATTCGTCGGGCGTGATCGCGACCGAGAGCGGCGGGCCGACCACGCTGCCCGGCACGTTGCTCACGCTGCCCACCACCTTCACGGGCAGCGCGCCGAGATCGACGATGGTGATCGTGTCGGGCGGCGGATTGACGACGTTCTTGTTGACGCCGTTTTCCTGGGTGATCTTGTGATCGTTCGAAGAGACGGCGATCTGTGCCCAGCCGGGCGCAGCCCCGAAACTCAACGCAACGCAAACGCCGGCAACGACGGTGTTTCGCATGGGTGTTCCTCCGCGGCTGGCTCCTTTGGTCGGAGCGTTCGAGCCGTGGACGGACCCTAGCGCCTGCAGGCGCCGCGCGAAATCACAATCCCGTATCCAGCCTGCGTATCAGACCATACCGAGTGCGTGCTTGTAGGTGTCGAGCAGCGTCTCCTGCTCGGCGCGGTCGGCCGCATCCATGGAGCGGAGCGACACGATCTTGCGCATGGTCTTGACGTCGTAGCCGACGCCCTTGGCCTCGCTGTAGACGTCCTTGATGTCGCCGCCGATCGCCTTGCGCTCTTCCTCGAGCTTCTCGATGCGCTCGACGAAGCTCTTGAGGCGGTCCGCCGAAATCGGCCCGGCCTTGGTCTTCTTCGAAATGGCGCTTCCGTCCGGCATATCCGCTACTCCCTGATCCCGACGGCCGGACCATAGGAGCAGCACCCGTGTCGGCTCAATGACGCCGACGGGATGAATGACGGGGATAACGGGGACGGCGCCGGCGAGGCTCTGCCGTGCCCCTAACCGTGCTTGTGCTGGGCCTTGTCGAAGGCCTTTTTCTGGTCGCCGGAGGCGTCTTTCTGGTGCTTGGCCTTCCACTCCTCGTACGGCATGCCGTAGACGATCTCGCGCGCCTTGGGATCGGCGACCTCGATGCCCTGCTTGCCGGCCTCCTCGCGATACCAGCGCGACAGGCAGTTCCGGCAGAAGCCGGCCAGGTTCATCAGGTCGATGTTCTGGACGTCGGTGCGCTCCTGCAGGTGCGATACCAGCCGCCGGAAGGCAGCGGCCTCGAGTTCGGTGCGGGTCTTGTCGTCCATGGGCATCTCCTTGGGTCGAATATATGGGCTCAGGCCAGCGCCGCCGCAACGGCGGCCGAGATCGGGGCAGCCAGCCGCTGGCCCCAGGCCCGCGCATCCTCCGGTGTGCCCATCAGATCCTGCCGGATCTCCAGCGAGCAGTGTGGGATGGCGCGCGGCCGCGCATGCGCAGTCAGCGTGTATTCGTAGGACGCACGTGCCGAATAGGGCTCGTTGTCGCCCACCACCAGCGAGGGATCGCGGCGCAGCTCGGCGAGCATCGGCTCAGGCAGGCGCGGATCGTCGTTCCACAGCACGCCGACATGCCAGGGCCGCACGAAGCCCTTCATCACCGGCGTGAAGCTGTGCATCACCAGCATGCAGATCCTGCGGCCGCCGTCCGTCATCGCACCGAGCAGTCGGTCGACCTCGTGATGGTAGGGCCAGAAGCAGGCGGCGGCACGCGCATCGACCTGCTCCTTGGTAAGGCCCTTGTTCGCCGGCACTTCGGTGCCGTCGCTGACCTCCGGCGTCGAGCCCTCGCCGCCCGGCCAGCGGTTGCAGTCGATCACCAGCCGCGAATAGCCCGAGGCGACCAGCGGTGCGTCGAGGACCTTCGAGAGCTCGATCGCCGAATCGAGGCCGCCGATGTCCCAGCCGATGTGGCGCGACAGTTCGGAGTCCGGAATGCCGAGATCGCCCAGCGCCGTCGGCACCGCCTTGCTGGCGTGATCGCAGAGCAGCAGCAGCGGCGCCTTGCCCTTCTCGTTGAACGTTGAAAACGGCGGCGGATCGCCGGGACCGAGAAGCGACGCGGGCAGTTGCATCGCGCCCCTATAGTTCGAAGATCGGGCAAATGAAAGATGCTGATGCCCGCGCCCTGTTGCGCGCCATGTTCGACGCCGCCCTCGCTGTCGCCCGTCCCGCCACCTGCCTCGCGCCCTACATCTCTGCGCTGAAGCCGCCCAAGGGTCGGACTGTCGTCATCGGCGCCGGCAAGGCGAGTGCCGCCATGGCCAAGGCCGTCGAGGATCAGTGGCCGCATCCGCTCGAAGGCCTCGTCGTCACGCGCTACGGCTACGGCGAAGCCTGCAAGCGAATCGAGATTGTCGAGGCCTCGCATCCCGTGCCCGACCACAAGGGCCGCGAGGCGGCCGAACGCATATTCGCCAAGGTCCAGCGCCTGTCGCCGGACGACCTTGTCCTCTGCCTAATCTCCGGCGGCGCCTCGGCGCTCCTCTCGCTGCCGACGCCCGGCCTCAGCCTCGGCGATAAGCAGGATCTCAACCGTGCCTTGCTGAAGTCCGGTGCCAACATCACGGAGATGAACACGGTGCGGAAGCACCTTTCCATGATCAAGGGCGGCCGCCTCGCCATCGCTGCGCAGCCGGCACGCGTCCTCTCCTGGCTGATCTCCGACGTGCCCAACGACGATCCCGGCGTCATCGGCTCCGGTCCGACCGTCGCCGACAAGACGACCTTCGCCGACGCCCTCGCCGTGCTGGCGAAATATCACATCTCGCCGCCGTCGAACGTGATGGCGCATCTAGAGGCCGGGGCCGCAGGCAAGGTCGAGGAGACGCCCAAGCCCGGCGACAAGCGTCTCGCCAATGTCGAGACAATCATGGTGGCGACGCCGAAGCGGTCGCTCGAAGCAGCTTCGGTCGTTGCCAAGAAGCACGGCTGTGAGGTCGTGATGCTGGGTGACAATCTCGAAGGCGAGGCCCGCGAGCTGGGCGCCACGCATGCACGACAGGCGCTCGACATCGCCAAGCGCGGCGGCAAGCCGGTGGCGATCCTGTCGGGCGGCGAGACGACGGTGACGGTGCGAGGCAAGGGACGCGGCGGCCGCAACGTCGAGTACCTCATGGCCGAGGCGATCGCCGCGAATGGCGCTCCAGGTATCTGGGGCCTGGCGGCCGACACCGACGGTGTCGACGGCGCCGAGGACATCGCCGGCGCCGTCTTCACGCCCGACACGCTGGCGCGTGCGCGGGCCAAGGGACGCGATCCGCAGGCCATGCTCGAC
>SCVT01000313.1 GCA_004296815.1 Reyranella sp.
CCGGTTGATCCGCGCGGCGAGGTCGGCCGTGCCACCGACGTCGGGATGCATGCGCTGGATCAGCCGTCGGTGGGCGGCACGGATCTCGTCCGCCGTCGCGCCTTCGCCGAGCCCCAGGACCGCCAGCGCCTCCTCGCGCGTCATGTCGGTGCGCGGGCCGCGCGGCGGCGCGCCCTGCGATTGCGAGTGCGATTGCTGGGCGTTGCGCCAGTCGGCACCGAGCCGCCGATCGAGATAGGCCTCCAGCACCCTGAGCGAATCGGCGTCAGCCGTGCATTCGCCATGGAGGGCATGAAGGTCCGCGTCGCTCAGCGCATCGAGCGTGCGACCGGCGAACCGGCCCGTGAGCACGGTGCCGCCGACATCACCGCTGCCATGGTCGATCCAGGCCTGCAGGAAGGTCGTGCGTACCTCGGTGCGCTGCCCGCTGCCCGGCGAGCTGAAGCCGCCGGAAGGGCGATGGCGTGCGGCGCGGGCGATCAGCGCGGTGATGATGATGCCGGCCAGGCCGATCAGCTCCGGCAGCAGACCCGGCAGGAAACGCAGGCCGAAGATCAGCATTGCGCCGACGCCGATGCCGCCCACCACGACCAGGAGGGCGCGCGCGATGCGCGCCAGCGACGAAGGATTGGCCCGTAACAGCCAAGCGACGACGAGCGCGAGGCCCGCGACGATGACCAGCGCCAGGATCAGCGCCGGCATCGCCTACTGCCGCACGGGCGGCGTTTGCGGTGCCGGAATCTGGGAAGCGGGGTTCTGGGCGGCGGGCGTCTGCTGCTGGGACTGCGCCTCGGCGCGCTCGCGCTGGATCTGCCGCCAGCGCTCGACGTTGCGATTGTGCTCGGGCAGCGTGTTGGCGAAGGCATGGCCGCCGCTCCCGTCGGCCACGAAGTAGATCGCGCGATCGCGCGCCGGATTGAGCGCGGCCACGATCGAGGCGCGGCCGGGGTTGCAGATCGGCCCGCGCGGCAGGCCGGGGATTACGTAGGTGTTGTAGGGCGTGTTCGACTGCAGGTCGGCGCGCGTCAGCTCGCGGCCGAGGGCGGCTTTGCCAAGCGTCAGCCCGTAGATCGTGGTCGGGTCGCTCTCGAGCTTCATGCGGCGGCGCAGGCGATTGATGAACACCGCGGCCACCCGGGACCGCTCGGCCGGCACCGCAGTCTCCTTCTCGACGATCGAGGCCAGGATCAGCGCAGCCTGCTTGTTGGGAAGCGGCAGGCCGGCGGCGCGTTTGCGCCACGCCTCATCGAGCGTCTTGTCCATCGCCTCCTTCATGCGCATCAGCAACCCGTCGCGGGTGTCGTCGCGCGAATAGAAGTAGGTCTCCGGCAGCAGGTCGCCTTCCTTGAGGTCGAGCGTGATCTCGCCGGTGAGCGCCTCGGTCTTGCGCACCATCTCCATCACCTCGAAGGTCGTGGTGCCTTCGGGAACGGTGAGCCGGCGTTGCACGACCTTGCCCGACTGCAGCAGGTCGACCAGCGCCAGCATCGAGATGTGCGCGGGGATTTCGTATTCACCTGCCTTGATGGGCTTGGGCGACGGGTCGATCATCAACGCAATGCGGAACAGGCGCGGATGGGCGATCGTGCCCTCCTCCTGCAGCAGCTTCGACATGGTGGTCGGGCCCGCGCCGCGCGGGATCACGATGTTCTTCGTCTTGTCGAGCGGGCCCTGGGCGACCATCAGCGCATGGCCGACATACAGCGTTCCGCCCATCACCGTGGCGAACAGCGCAATGAAGAAGAGGACCCAACGAAAGTAGCTGAGCATGACTCAGCTCCTGGCGGTCAGACGGGGCCGACGATCAGGGACGCGTTGGTGCCGCCGAAGCCGAAGGAATTGCTGAGCGCGTAGCGTACCTTGCGCTGCTTGGCCTGCTTGGGCACCAGATCGATGTCGCAGCCTTCGTCCGGATCGTCGAGGTTGAGGGTCGGCGGCACGGCCTGCTCGGTCACCGACTTGATCGCGTAGATCGCCTCGATCGCGCCGGCAGCACCCAGCAGATGGCCGGTCGCCGACTTGGTCGACGACATCGAGAGCTTATAGGCGTCGGCCCCGAACGTCTTCTTCACCGCGCCGAGCTCGATCACGTCGGCCATGGTCGAGGTGCCGTGGGCGTTTACGTAGTCGATCGCGTCGGTGCCGATGCCGGCCCGCTTCAGCGCCGCCTTCATGGCGCGCTGCGCGCCGTCGCCATCTTCCGACGGCGCAGTGATGTGGTAGGCATCGCCCGACAGGCCGTAGCCCTTGATCTCGGCATAGATCTTGGCGCCGCGCTTCTTGGCGTGCTCGTACTCCTCGAGCACGAGGACGCCCGCGCCCTCGCCCATGACGAAGCCGTCGCGCTTCTTGTCCCACGGCCGCGAGGCCTGGGTCGGCGTGTCGTTCCAGTCGGTCGAGAGCGCCTTGCAGGCGTTGAAGCCAGCGATGCCGATGCGGCAGATCGCGGCTTCGGCGCCGCCCGCCACCATGACGTCGGCATCGTCGAGCTGGATCAGCCGCGCGGCGTCACCGATCGCGTGGGCGCCGGTGGCGCAGGCCGTGACGACGGAATGGTTGGGGCCGCGGAAGCCGAACTCGATCGAGACCTGGCCCGAGACCAGGTTGATCAGCGCCGACGGGATGAAGAACGGGCTGACACGACGCGGACCGCGCTCCTTCAGCACCAGCGACGTCTCGTAGATCGTCTGCAGGCCGCCGATGCCGGAGCCGATCATGACGCCGGTGCGGTTGAGGCCCTCGTCGTCAGCAGGCTTCCAGCCGGAATCCTCGACCGCCTGCTTGGCGGCGGCCATGCCGAAGACGATGAACTTGTCGACCTTCCGCTGGTCCTTCGGCGCCATGTAGCTGTCGGCGTTGAAGTGACCGTTGGCGATGTCGCCCGCCGGCACCTCGCCCGCGATCTTGGTCGCGAGGTCGGACGTGTCGAAGGCCTGGATCGCGCGGATCCCGGACTCCGCCGCCATGAGGCGACGCCAGTTCGTGTCGACGCCGTCACCCAACGGCGTCACCATGCCCATTCCGGTTACGACAACTCGCCTCATCTTCCGCCTTCCTTGTTGCAGGAACCGGCGAAGATCAGGACTTCGCGTTGCTCTTGATGAAGCCGATCGCGTCGCCGACGGTCTGGATCTTCTCGGCGGCGTCGTCGGGGATCTCGATGCCGAACTCTTCCTCGAACGCCATCACTAGCTCGACCGTGTCGAGGCTGTCCGCGCCGAGATCGTCGATGAACTTGGCGTCTTCCTTGACCTGCGCCGCCTCGACGCCGAGATGCTCGACGACGATCTTCTTAACGCGCTCGGCAACA
>SCVT01000314.1 GCA_004296815.1 Reyranella sp.
CGGGCAGCGCCATCAGGAGGCCGACGACGCCGCTCGCCACGATCGCCATGACGGCGACCATGCCCGCGACGAGGCCGATCAGGTAGGCGACGGCACGAGGCGCGCCGAACGCGGCACCTGCGGCCGCGAGGCTGAGTGTCGCCGGACCAGGACTGCCGGCAAGCGCCACGGCTGCGATCAGGAATCCCGCGAGTGCATCCATCCCGCCGATATGGGGTCTTGCGGCGGCACGGTCTTGAACGTTCGTGCGCGCTACCAGGTCAGTCGCACGCCGACGGTGCCGGAATGCATGTTGTCCTGGCCCGCGATCTCGCCCTCGTAGCGGAAGTAGACGGACGTGCGCTCGGCGATGGCGGTCGTGGCGTTGACGCCCAGCACGACGCCGTCGCGGTTGGGTACGGCGCCGAAGGTGGTGAACGGCAGCGCCGGGGCGCCCGCGAAGGCCGCCGTCACCGGGCGATCCGTGCTGGCGAACTCGTGCGACCAGCCGAGCTTGAACTGGGCGGCGAGCTTGTCGCGCCAGCCCATGTCCACGGCGCCGCCGACTTGCGCGCCGATGACGGAGCGCAGGGAGTTCGTCGTCTGGCTGGCGACAGTGAGGTTGAGCGAGTCGGCGCCGCTCTCGGTGAAGCCGTTCTGCGTCGCCGTCGAGCCCTGCAGCCGGGCGAAGGGCGTGATGTAGGCCTCGGCGATCCCGCCGAGGTCGAAGCGGTAGCCGGCCTCGACCTGGCCGAAGAACTGGTTGGCGCCGGTGCTGCCGGTGGCGATGCGCTGCGACAGTCCCGGGATCGCGATCTGGCGGGTCAGCTGGTTGTTCGAGTAAGCGTAGCCCAGCAGGCCATCGACGTAGACCGGGCCCTTCAGGAAGCTGGCGTAGAGGCCGGCCTGCACGGTGCTGGCCGAGCCGCGGCCCGAGAAGCCCGAGGTCCACTGGTTGCCGCTCGAGTAGCCGAGCGTGAAGCCCAGCAGCACATCTTCGGTGATCTTGCGGTCGATGCCCGCGGCGAAGCCGCCGGCATTGTAGGTCATGGTGCCGGCATTGCTGTTGCCCGCGATGCTTCCCGTCGCGCCGATCGCGCCGCCCCACACGCCCCAGGTCCCCAGGGAAGCGGGTTCGCAGGCCACGTCGCAGGCCTCGGCCATCTCGGTCCGGCCGCTGCGGCCGGCCGCACTCGCAGTTCCCACACGATTGGCGCCGCCGGCCTGGGCCGAGAAGTTGCTCATGAAGAGCTGGCCGGTCTGCACCAGCCCCGAGGCGAAGCCCGAATAGTTCTGGCCGCTGATCGCGTTCAGCGCCGCCGGACCCTGCTGGGTGTTCAGCACCGAGAGAGCAGCAATCACCGAGGCGAAGTCGCCCGTGGCATTCGGCGCCGCCGCGTCGAGCACGGTGCCGACGGCGAACTGGTTGGGCGTCTGCGCGCCGGAGGCGAAGGCGTTCTGGCGCGCCTCGAGGTTGAGGAACACGTTGTTGGCGTCGTAGCTGAGGGTCGGCGTCAGGAAGGCGAAGTTCGCGGTGACGCTGGCGTAGGCGCCGGTGAGGCCGCCGGTGGCGCTCAGGATCGTATAGGTCGTGTTGCGCGCGTAGCGCCCCTGCTCTGCCACCACCTGCACCACGCCGCCGTTGATGGTCGCCGTGCCGGTGACGTTCGTGCGATCGCTCTGGCCCGCCGCATTGACCTCGACCTGGTAGACGCCGCCGTTCTGCACGAACGGGCCGACGACGTTCAGCGTGCCGATCGAGTTGCCGGGGGCGAGCGTGCCGCCGTTCATCGTCAGTGTACCGATCGTGCCGGTGCCGCCCACGATGCCGGTGCCGCTCAGGGTCACGTCGGCGCCGCTCGAGTTGCCGTTGAACGAGGTCAGGCCGCCGGTGACGCCGACCGCGCCGGTGATGGAGCCGGTGATGGCCAGCATGCCGCCGGTCACGGTGGTGCCGCCGGTGAAGGTGTTGTTGCCGGCGAGGGTCAGCGTGCCGAGGCCCGCCTTGGTCAGCCGACCGCTGCCCGAGATGCCGGTGGCGAAGGTGACGTTGTTGCCGTTGGTGTCGAAGGTGCCGCCGTTCGTCCCGAGCGCGGCAAGGCGCGCCGAGATGTCGGTCGTCGTGCCGGCCGCCCACTGCAGGCCGCCGCCGTTCAGGGTGATGCTGCCCGTGCCGAGAGCGGCGGCCGAGTTGAAGTTGATCAGGCCGCCGGTCACCGTCGTGCCACCGGTATAGAAGTTGGAGGCCGTGAGCGTCAGTGTGCCCGTCCCTTCCTTCGTGAGCGAGCCGCCGGTGCCCTGGAGACTGCCCGTGAAGGTCGTCGAGAGGTCGTTGCCGCCGACGGTGAGCCGCTTGTTCTGGAGGAGGAGGGCGCCGGTGCCCTCGATCGAGCCCAGGCTGATGCCAGAGCCGATTACGTTGACGGTGAGAAGTCCACCGGCGCCGATGTAGCGCGCGGCACCGCCGGTGGACTGGTTGTTGAAGGTCAGCTCGTTGCGGTTGGTGATGGTGGCGTTGCCCGCCGTGCTGTTGGCCGTGAACTGCAGCCGGCCGCGATTGTCGATGGTGGCGTTGCCACCGCTCGAATCGTTGTCGAAGCGGGCGAGGCTGCCGCTCTGGGTCGTGATCGCGGCGGTGCCGGCCGAGGCCGTGGCGAGGAAGTAGACTCCAGCGTTGGCGGCGACGGCGATCGTGGTGACGCCCGTCGTGTCGGCGTTGCTGAAAAAGATGTTGCCGCCATCGAGCAGGTTGACCGCGCCAACGATCTTGCCGGTCGACGAATTGCCGACGAAGACGCCGCCGCCGGCGCCGATGGTCGTGCCACCTGAATAGCTGTTGGTGCCGTTGATGACGAGCTGATTGCCCGTATGGACCAGGCTGCCGGTGCCCGACATCGAGCCGGCGTAGTTCTGCAGGCCGCTCGAGGAATCGAGCTGGAGCGTGCCGTTGTTGACGATGTCGCCGGCCATGATCGTGCCGGTGACCGCAAGCGTGCCGCCAGAGATCGTGGTCGTGCCGGTAAAATTGCTCAAGTCGCCGCTCATCGTCAGCGTGTTGGTGCCGAGCTTCGTGAGGGTGCCGGTACCCGACATGTTGTTCGAGATCGTCAGGTTGTCGGACCGGTTCACCGCCAGCGCAGCATTGTTGGCGATGGCGCCGGCGCCCACCGAACCGGTCGTGCCGCCATCGCCGACCTGCAGGGTGCCGCCGGAGATCGTCGTCGTGCCGATGTAGCTGTTGTCGGCAGCGAAGATGAGCGTGCCGGTGCCTTCCTTGACCAGAGTGCCGCCGGTGCCCGTGAGCGCTGTCCCAAAGCTCACGACGTTGCCGTTGGTGTCGAAGGTGCCGCCGCTCGCCCCGAGCGCATTGAGGCGGCCGGAGATGTCCGTCGTGGTGCCCGTCGCCCATTGCACGCCGCCGCCGTCCAACGTGACATTGCCGGTGCCGAAATTGTTCAGCGCCGCAAAATTCACCAACCCGCCAGTCACCGTCGTGCCCCCGGTGTAGGTGTTGCTGCCCGTGAGCGTGAGCGTGCCGGTGCCCTGCTTCACGAGACCGCCGCTGCCGGAGATCGTCGCGGCGAGGGACGTGTCGGAGGAGCTGTTCGTCGTCAGGCTCCCGCTGCCCAGGGCGATCGCGCCGCCGGTGCCCGACAGGGCACCCACGGTCTGGTTCCGATCGTTGAGATCGAAGGCCCCGCCGTTGACCGTGAGCGCGCCTGTCGAGGCGAGGGAGCCGCCGGCGCCGAGCTGCAGGGTGCCGGCGTTCACGACCGTGCCGCCGGTGTAACTGCTGGCGGCGTTCAGGACGAGCGTGCCGGCGCCGGTCTTGGCGAGGCCACCGGTGCCGGAAAGGCCCGTCGCGAAGGTGACGCTGTTGCCGTTGGTGTCGACAGTGCCGCCGCTGGAGCCGAGCGGATTGAGGCGCGAGGAGATGTCGGTCGAGGCGCCGGTCGCCCACTGCAGCCCGCCGCCGTTGAGGGTGACGTTGCCGGTGCCGAAATTGCTGGCTGAGGAGAAGTTGACCAGGCCGCCGGCGATCGTCGTGTCGCCGCTGTAGGTGTTGACGGCCGACAGGGTGAGCGTCCCGGTGCCGGCCTTGGTCAGGCCGCCGGTGCCGGAGATCGTGCTCGCCAGGGTGACATCGTTGCCGTTGGTGTCGAGGGTGCCGCCGCTCGCGCCCAGCGCAGTGAGACGACCGGAGATGTCGGTGGAAGTCCCCGACCGCCACTGCAGGCCGCCGCCGTTCAGCGTGACGCTGCCGGAGCCCAAATTATTCGGGTCGCCGAAGTTGATCAGGCCGCCGGTGACCGTCGTGCCGCCGTTGATGATGTTGAAGGCCGACAAGACGAGCGTGCCGGTGCCCTCCTTGATAAATCGGCCTGCCCCGAAGCCGACAAGGGTGCCGTCGAAGACCGTCGACAGGTTGTTGCCGCCCACGGTGAGCTGTTTGTTGCCGAACTGGAGGACGCCGCTGCCCTCGATGGAGCCCAGCGTCGTGCCCGTGGTGACGGAATCGGTGTTGAGCTGCCCACTATTGCCGACGTAGCGGGCGGTGGCGCCCGTCGCGTTGCCGCGGATGTCCATGAAGCCGCCATTGACGATCGTCGCGGTGCCCAGCGAGGCGCTGGCGACCACGCTGACGAAGCCCGTGCTGTCGAGGTTCAGGACCGGCGTCTCGGCCGAATTGTTGACGATGCCGGCGCCGGCGAGCGTGAGGGTGTTGGACACGTTGAAGGTGTAGGCCGGTGCGCCGCTGTCAATCTGCAGGGCGCCGATGGTGCCGA
>SCVT01000315.1 GCA_004296815.1 Reyranella sp.
TGCTCGAGGGACCGGGCCGACCGCCCATCGTAGTGTTCGTCACGGCCTATGCCGACCACGCCGTCGAGGCGTTCGCGGTCAACGCGATCGACTATCTCCTGAAGCCGGTCGATCCGCAGCGGCTGGCCGAGGCGCTCGCTCGGGTGAAACGCCAGCTCGCGCTCGCGGCCCTGCCGCCCGGACCGGAGGTGATCGAGCTCAAGACGCCGCGGCGCACGTTGCTCGCGGCGCCCGGCGACATTGTCGCCCTCTGCGCCGACGGCGACTTCACGCGCGTTTTCGTGGCCGGCCAGCCGGCGCTGATGATCCTGCGCACGCTCGCCTCCTTCGAGGATCTGCTGCCGGCGCCGCCGTTCCTGCGGCTCGGCCGGTCGGTGATGATCAACCGCGATCGACTGCGCGGCATCGAGGCGCCATCGCGCTCAGCCGGTCAGCTCACGCTCGACGGCATGACCGAGCCGCTCGCCATCGGTCGCGCCGCCGCCGCCCGCCTGCGCGAGGTGCTGGCGGCGGACCGGCGCTAGCTGCTTCTACTTGTCGAGCCAGACGTCCTCGAACCGCCAGCCGTTGTAGATGCTGTTGACGTGGATGGTGAGGTTCTTGACGTGCGGCTGCCAGCAGCCGGCCGCCCGTCCGTGGCTGATGATCGGCCGCGCGATGTCCTCCTGCAGGCGGCGGTCGATCTCCCAGACCAGCTCCTGGCGCTTCTTGCGGTCTGTCTCGCGCGACTGCTCCTCGAACAGCTTGGTCATCTCCGCGTCGCAGTAGTTGTTGTAGTTGCGCAGCGACCCGCAGGCATAGCCCTCGAAGAAGGTGACGTCGGGGTCGTCGACCGCGCTGCCGGTTAGGTTCAGCGCGACCACGTAGTCCTTCTTGAACACGCGGTTGTAGTAGATCGTCGTGTCGATGATCTCGAGCTCGGCGTCGATCCAGATCTGCTTGAGCTGGTCGATCAGGATGACGGCCGGATCCTTGAAGGTCGCGATGTTGCGCGTGCTGACCTTCAGCTTGAGCCGCTTGTCCGGCCCGTAGCCGGCCTCCTTCATCAGTCCGCGCGCCTCGGCGCGGCTCTTCTCGATGTCGCCGTAGCCGATGATGCCTTTCAGCTTCTCCTCGGGCAGGCCCCAGACGCCGTCGGGCGGTGGCAGCATGGCGCCGCCCATCTTGCCTTCGCCCTCGCTCAGGATGGTGATGAAGGACGGACGGTCGAGGGTCAGCGCCATGGCACGGCGGATCTTCGGGTTGTCGAATGGCGCCACCTCCCGGTTGACGATCAGGTTCGTGCTGACACCCGTCTCGCGCATGGTGCATTGCGCCTGCGGGGCGTCGCGCCGGATGTTCTTGAGCAGCGGCACCGTGACGTCGGTCGGGAAGGTCATGTCGAACTTGCCCGCGGCGAACGAGAGCATGCGCGTCGAGCGGTCCGGGATGATCGAGAATTCGATGGCGTCGAGATAGGGCCGACCTTTCTTCCAGTAGTCGGGATTCTTCACGAGCTTGACGCTCTCGTTCATCTTGAAGTCGGCGAGCTTGAAGGGGCCGGTGCCGACCGGCTTGCGTCGCATCGCGTCCGCCGGGACGTGGCAGGGGTAGATCGGCGAGTAGCCCGAGGCGAGCAGGGCGACCAGCGAGGGCTGTGGCTGTTTCAGGTGGAAGGTGACCTGCGAGGGGCTGTCGGCCGTCACCTTGTCGACGTTGGTGTACCAGGCGCTGCGCGGATTGCGCCGCAGCTTGTCGGTGCCGAGCAGCAGATCGAAAGTGCAGGCGACGTCGGCGGCGGAGAACGGCTTGCCGTCGTGCCACTTCACGCCGTCGCGCGTCTTGAAGACGAGCTTGCGGCCACCATCCGTGGTCTCCCAACTCGTGGCCAGATCCGGGATGATGGTGTCGAGCGTGTTCTTCGGTGCGTGCTGATCGAAGATCACCAGGTTGTTGTAGATCGACATGAACGGAACGGCGACCGACACGGTCGCTTCCTCGTGGATCGAGGCGCTGGGCGGCGTGTCCATGTGCTGGATCCTGAGCGTGCCGCCCTGCTTCTGGGCCCAGCCGGGACTCATCGACGCGACCACGCTCGCAACAACGCAAACCAACGCGAAGCATCCGCTACGGTTCTTCATGTCGTCCTCCCGGTGATGTCTTCGTTCTTCTGTGCGGTCTCTCCGTTCGCTGCAGTCGATACGAAACCTAGCGCCGATTCAGTCGATGTGTCGACGCCCCGGCGTCTGCTATCGTCCGCGCCGAAAATCGACCCGGAGGAGATTGAAGTGACCACTGCCCCGCAACGTCTGCGCGCCCTGCTGGCCGAGCCCGGCCTCGTCGTCATGCCGGCGGTGTGGGACGGACTCACGGCCAAGATGACCTACGGCGCGGGCTTCAAGACCGCCTTCCTCTCCGGCTCCTGCGTCGCGGCCAGCCGGCTCGGCGGTCCCGATCTCGACCTCGTCTCGTTCGGCGAGATGTTCGACTCCTTCAACATGGTCCACGGCGCGGCGCCCGACCTGCTGGTGCTGGCCGACGGCGACCACGGCTACGGCAACGCGATGAACGTGCAGCGCACCGTGAAGGCCTATGGCCGCGCCGGCGCCGCCGCCGTCCT
>SCVT01000316.1 GCA_004296815.1 Reyranella sp.
GCTCTTCCGATCTGAAGCCCTGCTCGGCATAGACGACCGGCGCGAAGGTCTGCGCGGTGTTGGCGACCAGCAGGGTGCAGCCGTCGGGCCGCGCCCGCGCCACGATCATCCCGCCCAGCGTGCCGCCGGCGCCGCCGCGATTCTCGACCACGACCGGCTGGTCGAAGCGGGCGCCGACATGGGCGGCAACGGGACGCGCGAACGTGTCGTTCGAGCCGCCCGGCGGGAACGGCACGATCCAGTTCATCGTCCGCGCAGGTCGCCACTCCTGCGCAAGAGCAGGACCGACGAAACCGGTGGCAATCAGGCCACCCAGCGTGGCGCGACGTGAAACGCTCATCGGCTACTCCATCTGGACATTGGCGGCCTTGGCGATACGGCTCCAGCGCTCGGTCTCGCGCGCGACGAAGTCGGCGAACTGGGCGCGGCTCTCGAGTTCGACGCGGGCGCCCTGCTCCGCCCACAGCTTCTTCACGCCCTCGTCGACCAACGCCTGCTGCACGGCGCCGTGCAGGCGGTCGAGGACGGCATCGGGCGTCCGCTTGGGTGCGAAGAGGCCGAACCAGATCGTCATCCGGAAATCGGCGAGGCCCGCCTCGTGCATCGTCGGCACGTCGGGCAGCAGCGCGTCGCGGCGGCGATTGGCGACGCCCAGCGCCCGCAGCTTGCCGGAATTGACGTAGCCCGCGACGGCATTGACCAGCACGAAGGCCGCGCCGATCTGGCCGGCCAGCAGGTCCTGCAGCATCGGCGCGCCGCCGCGATAGGGCACGTGCGTCAGCTTGATGCCCGCCCGGTTCTCGAACAGGCCGATGGCGAGATGCGTCACCGTGCCGAGGCCAGCCGAGCCGATGTCGATCGATTCGGGCTTTGCCTTAGCCGCCGCGATGAAAGCCTCGAGGTTCGCAGCGTTGACGCGCGAGGGGTTGATGACCAGCGCGTAGGGCACGCGGCCAAAGGCGGCGATCGGTGCGAAGTCGCGATCGAAGTCGAAGCCCGCCTTCGGGTAGACCATCGGCGCGTAGGTAAGGCCGGTGTCGCCCAGCAACAGCGTGTAGCCGTCGGGCGCGGCGCGCGCGGCAACCGCGGTGCCAACCGTTCCGCCGGCGCCGGCCCGGTTCTCGATCACCATCGACTGGCCGAGGATGTCGCCGACGCGGGCGGCGATGGGCCGCGCGAACATGTCGGAGCCGCCACCGGCGGGGAACGGAACGATCCAGGAGACCGGGCGGTCCGGCCAGCTGGAGGCTGCGGCACGGCCTGCGACGCCCGCCGCCAGCGCGCTTCCCAGGATGGAACGTCTCGTCAGTCTGTTCATGGGCGGCGACCTTAACGGCTCCATTGCATGGTCGCTACCGCATCGACTGTCATTCGGGTACGCTTGCTCCGTCAGCCGCCCTCGGCGGCTGTGCCAAGGACAAGGACGTATCGGAGGAAACACTCAGGGAGGCACCCATGGGCCATCTCAAGGGCTTGACCGTCGCTGCCGTGCTGGCAGCAAGCGTAGTTGCGTGGTCGGGTAGTGCGTTCGCCCAGACGAAGATCGTCGACGGGCCGGAAGTGAGATGGAAGCTGGCCGCCTGGGGCAAGCCGCGCGCCGCCACCCAGAACGTCGAGACGCTCAAGAAGTTCATGGAAGAGCGCACCGGCGGCAAGTTCAAGATCCAGATCGGCTACGAGAGCTTCGGCAACCCGAAGGAGCTGCTCGACTCGCTCAAGGTCGGCAGCCTCGAGATGACCAACATCTGCGCCTCCTACCATCCGGAGAAGCTGCCGGTTTACTCGGCGCTCGACCTGCCCTTCCTGCCGATCCCCAACACCGATGTGCAGGAAAAGGTTCACAATGCCTTCCACAAGCATCCGCTGGTGCTGAAGGAATTCGCCGGCTGGAATGCCATTCCCTACCTGTCGGCGATCCTGCCGAACAACGAGTTCGTCGGACGCGGCAAGCAGCCCAAGACCGTCGACGACTTCAAGGGCATGCGCGTGCGGGCGCTCGCCGGCATCGGCGAGGCGATGCGCAAGCTCGGCGCCGTCCCGACCTCGGTCGACGCCACTGAAGTCTACACATCGCTCGAGCGTGGCACGGTCGATGCGGCGGCTTTCCCCGCGACCTACGCCCATCAGTCGTACCGCACCTACGAGGTCGGCAAGTGGTACACCGAGAACATGGCGCTCGGTTCCGTCGGCTGTCCGACGCTGATCCATGTCGACCGCTACGCCGAGCTGCCGCCGCAGTACAAGGCATTGCTCGAGGAGGCGCGGCCGCTGGCCCACGCCGCGGTCAAGAAGGCCTATGCCGAGGCCGACGAGAAGAACATCCCGCTGTTCAAGAAGAAGCTCACCTTCGTGAAGTTCACGCCGGACGAGCTTGCCGCCTTCCGCAAGGCCGGCGGCACGCCGGTGTGGGAGGAATGGGTCGCCAAGCGCGAGGCGCAGGGCATCCCCGGCCGCGAGCTGCTGAACTTCCTCCTCAAGGAGGCGGGTACGGAGCCGAAGTCCTAGACGCCGCTACGACGCAGCGTCGAGGATGAACGTCACGATCTCAGGGAAGGCAGTGAGAAAGCCGATCGTGATGATGTCGGCGATGATGAACGGCCAGATGCCTCGGAAGATGTCGGCGACCGAGATGTCTGGCCGGACGCCGTTGACCACGAACACCACGAGCCCGACCGGCGGCGACAACGTGGCGATGCCGCTCAGCTTCACCAGGATGATGCCGAACCAGATCGGGTCGTAGCCCAGCGCCTCGACCACCGGGAAGATCACCGGGAGCGTCAGCAGGAACATGCCGATGCCTTCGAGGATCGTCCCCAGGATCAGGTAGATGACGTAGATCGCCAGCAGGATGACGAGCGGCGGCACGTCGAGGCCGGTCACCCACTTGGCGAGCTCCTCCGGCAGGCCGGCGAACCCCAGGAAGCGCACGAAGATCAGGACGCCCCAGATCACGGTGAAGATCACCGCAGTGAGACGCGCCGTCTCGAGCAGGGCGCCCTTGAGCTCGGGCCATTTCATGCCGTTCATCAGGGCGATGACGAAGACGCAGAGCGCTCCCAGCGATCCCGCTTCGGTCGGCGTCGCCGTGCCGGTCAGCATCGAGTAGAAGATGATGCCGATCACCAGCGCGATCGGCGCGGTGCCGGGCAGAGACTTGAAGCGCTGCGGCCAGGTGTAGCCGCGGATCGGCTTGCCGAGCGCGGGATTGCGCCAGCACATGATGAGAATGATCGCGGTGTAGACGAAGGCCGAGAAGATGCCGGGTGCGAAGCCTGCGACCAGCAGCTTGCCGATCGATTGCTCGGTGATGATGCCGTAGACGACGAGCAGCGCGCTGGGCGGGATCAGCGAGTCGAGTGTGGCGCCGGCGGCGACCACACCGGCGGCCAGCCGCTTGTTGTAGCCCGCCTTCAGCATCTCCGGGATCGCCACCTTGGCGAACACGGCGGCGGCGGCGGTGTTGGCACCCGACACGGCGGAAAAGCCCGCCACGGCATAGACGGTGGCGATAGCGAGGCCACCGGGAAGCCATCCGAGCCAGCGCCGCGCCGCTTCGAAGGCCGCCTGGGTGATTCCCGCATAGTAGGCGAGATAGCCGATCAGGATGAACATCGGCAGCACGCTCAGCGTGTAGTTGACCACCGAGGCGTGCGGCACCACGCCCGAGGTCCTGAGGCCCGGGCCCCAGCCGGTCAGGCAGGCGAGCCCGAACGCGCCGATGACGGCGGCGGCGTAGGCGATGCGGACGCCGAGCACGCAGAGCAGGACGAGCAGGCCGCAGCCGATGAGCCCCAGAGTCAGCGGTTCGAGGCTCATGACCGCTTCTCCTTGCCTTCACGGCCGAGGGCTTCCTCGATCTCGTTCTGCGCCTGCGCCTCGATCGTCTCGATGATCGGCACGGCGATCGGCTTCGCGAACGGATGGCGGATCAGGCGGGCATAGTCGAGCGACTGAAGGACCAGCCTCACCCAGAGCACCGACAGCACGAATGGCACGAGCAGCTTGGTCGGCCACACCGGCAGCTTGATGTCGATGGTCGAGTCGCCGAGCTGCCAGGCGCGCAGGAAATTCTGGAACGTCGAGTCGACGAGGACGGTGATGACGATCAGGGCGATGAGGACGCAGAACAGTTCCATCGACCACAGGAAGCGCATCGAGAAGCCGCGCAGCAGCAGGTCCATGCGGATATGGGCGCCGACGCGCTGGGCATAGGCGATGCCGAGGAAAGCGAACAGCGCGCTCGCCTGCTCCATGTAATCGATGTAGCCGTAGATGGCCGTGTCGAAGACGCTGCGGCCGATGATCTGGAAGACGCCAACGAACATCAGGAAGAAGATCGCGGCCGCTGCGATCAGGTTCAGCCCGTCCTCAAGCAGCGACCAATAGCGGTGCGCGGCCGCCAGAGCGGCCGTCCCGTCTCCTTGCATTCGCGCCTCCCGTTGCCCGCAGCCGCCCGTATTCGGGTCGTGTGGTGCTGCAGACTTGGAGGCAGGCTAACCTCGCAGCCGGCCGTGTCAATCGGCCAGCGCTGCGGGTTCACTTCGACTGCGTTACTGCGGCTCGATCTTCGCGAGCTTGATGTAGCGCGTCCAATCCTCGCGCTCGCGTGTGACGAAGGCGTCGCACTTCGCGATGTCCCAGTCCCGCGGCGGCGGGATGAAGCCGAGCTGCCGCACGCGCTCCATGACGGACGGCTCGTAGATCGCGTCCATCACCAGGCGATTGAGCTTCTTCTTGATGTCGTCCGGCGTCTCCTTGCGCACCGAGAAGCACGAATAGGAGATGATCGCGTAGTCGGGATAGGTTTCGGCCACCGCCTCGACGTCGGGGAAGAGCGGCGCACGTTCGCGCGAGGTCACCGCCAGCGCGCGCACGAAGCCCGAGCGGACGTAGCTCTCGCCCACCACCTGGTCGGGGAACACGACGTCGACGCGGCCCGCGTTGAGGTCCTGGATCGAGGCGACGGCGTCGCGGTAGGCGACCTCCTCGAACTTCACGCCGGTCGTCACCTCGAACAGCGCCGCCGGGACGCGCGACGAGGCGTTGCCATAGCCGGAGAACAGCGGCTTCGGTTGCGCCTTCGCGTAGGCCACGAATTCCTTCACCGTCTTGTAGGGCGCGTCGGGCTTCACCAGCATGAAGTTGCCGATCGATCCGTTGACGCCGACCGTCGTGAAGTCGGACGGATCGTAGGTCATCTGCTTGTAGAGGCTGGGATTGGCGGCCAGCGTGCTGGTCGATCCCAGCAGCAGCGTGTAGCCGTCGGCCGGCGCGTTCTTGACCTGCGCCGTGCCGATCATGCCGGTGGCGCCGGGCTTGTTCTCGACCACGAACGGCTTGCCGGTCGCGGTCTCGAGTTGCTTGCCGACCAGGCGCGAGATGATGTCGGTCGAGCCGCCGGGGCCGAACGGCACCAGGATCTTCACCACGCGGCTGGGATAGGCCTCCTGCGCCGCCGTGACCTTCGCCGTCAGCGGAACGGCTGCCAGGCCGGCCAATACATCTCTACGCTTCATGCTCACACTCCTCGGTCGATGCGTTCCGGTAGAGGACGGTGCGAGCGAAGGCGAGCGGCGCTTTGTCCATCGTTCCGAGCGGCGAGAGGTTTCGCCAAAAGAAAACCCTCCTCCGATCGCTCGGAGGAGGGCTCGATGGTGTTGCAGCGCGCGCCGGCTTACATGCCGAGCTGGCTGATGAACTTGGTGTTGAGGTAGGCCTCGAGCGCCTCGATGCCGCCCTCCGAACCGTAGCCCGAGTCCTTCATGCCGCCGAACGGCACCTCCGGCAGGGCGAGGCCATGATGGTTGATCGACACCATGCCGCTTTCGAAGGCGGCGCCGACCTGGGCCATGGTCTTGCTGTTCGTGGTGTAGGCGTAGGCCGCGAGGCCCCACGGCAGCCTGTTGGCTTCCTTCATCACCCCGTCGAAATCCTTGAACGGCGAGATCGGCGCCAGCGGACCGAACGGCTCGTCGTTCATGATCTTGGCGTTGAGCGGCACATCGGTGAGCACGGTCGGCTCGTAGAAGTAGCCCTTGTTGCCCTTGCGCTGGCCGCCGGTCTTGACCTTGGCGCCCTTGGAGATGGCGTCGCTCACGAAGCCGTCGATCGCATGCAGGCGACGCTCGGCAACGAGCGGGCCCATGCGGGTGTCGGCCTCGAGGCCGTTACCGACCTTGATGCTCTTGGCGTAGGCGGTGAACTTCTCGACGAACTCCGGATAGACCTTCTCGTGCACCAGGAAGCGGGTCGGTGCGACGCAGACCTGGCCGGCGTTGCGGAACTTGTTGGCGCCCAGGATGTTCACCGCCTGGTCGACATCGGCGTCCTCGAACACGATGGCCGGCGAATGGCCACCCAGTTCCATGGTGACGCGCTTCATGTGCGCGCCGGCAAGAGCGGCGAGCTGCTTGCCGACCGGCGTCGAACCGGTGAAGGTCACCTTCTTGATGATCGGATGCGGGATCAGGTACTCGCTGATCTCCGACGGCACGCCGTAGACGAGCTGGATGACGCCCGCCGGCACGCCGGCATCGACGAAGGCCTTGATGAGCTGCGCGCAGGAGGCGGGCGTGTCTTCCGGACCCTTGACGATGATCGAGCAGCCCGTCGCGAGCGCGGCCGAGGCCTTGCGCACCACCTGGTTGATCGGGAAGTTCCACGGCGTGAAGGCGGCGACCGGTCCGACCGGCTCCTTCATCACGAGCTGGTGCACGTTGGGCAGGCGCGCCGGGACGATGCGGCCGTAGGTGCGGCGGCCTTCCTCAGCCATCCACTCGATGATGTCGGCGGCGAGCAGGGTCTCGCCCTTGGCCTCGATCACCGGCTTGCCCTGCTCCAGCGTCATGATCGGCGCGATCTCGTCGGCGCGCTGACGGATGAGCTCGGCGGCCTTGCGCATGACCTTGTAGCGGTCGAACGGCGAGACCTTGCGCCACTGCTGGAAGCCCTTCTCGGCGGCGGCGAGCGCGCGGTCGAGATCGGCCTTCTCGGCATGCGCCACCTGGCCGATCACTTCCTCGGTCGCGGGATTGATGACGGGGATCGTGCGACCGCTGGCGCCCTTGGTCCAGGCACCGTCGATCATCAGGGAGACATCGCTATAAGTCGTCATTTCTTCCTCCGGTCTTTCAGCTTCCGCGATACGTCGAATAGCTCCAGGGCGTGCAGAGCAGCGGGACGTGATAATGCCCCTCCGCCTCCGCCACTGAAAAGCGAGATCGGAAGAGC
>SCVT01000725.1 GCA_004296815.1 Reyranella sp.
TCAGCACGTGATCTGGAACGAGCCGCTGGTGGCCCTCCCGCAGCGCCAGCATCTGGGCGCTCTGCAGGAAGCCCCGCATGCGGTCTGTGTACTTTTCCTGGTTCATTACCAACCCTTTCCTTTACGCCCCCGTCGAGCGGCAGGCGGAAGAGCGGACCCTCCGGAGAGGCATCCTGCAGGCGATATGGGGTTTGATCACCGACTCGCAAGACCCCAGCCGAGGTGCGGCTTTCCACTGTCATGGAGCTGAGCTAAGAACCGCCGCCCCGCCTTGCGAGGCGGAACAGATCGGGGAGAGGACAATGTCGGGCGGCCACGGCCACGTCGATTCATCGAACAAGAAGATCGCACTTCTGGTGGCCGTCCTGGCCGCCCTGCTGGCGATCTCGGAAATGGGCGGCAAGAGCTCGCAGACCAACGCCCTCGCCAGCCACATCACGGCATCCAACACCTGGTCGTTCTTCCAGGCCAAGACGATCCGTCAGACGACGTTGCGCACCGCCGCGGAGGAGGCGGAGGCCACGTTCAAGGACAGTCCGCAGGGCATGCCGCCAGCCCTGAAGGCGCAGGCCGACCGGTGGCGCGGCACCGCGCAGCGCTACGAGACCGAGCCGGAGACGAACGAGGGCCGCAAGGAACTCATGGCCAAGGCCAAGGCGAAGGAAGCCGAGCGCGACAAGTCGCTGGCGGCCTACCACATGTTCGAGTTCGGCTCGGCGGCGTTCCAGCTCGCCATCGTGCTGGCCGGCGCCGCGGCGCTGACGGCCGTGGGCTGGCTCGCCGTCCTGTCGATGGGCCTCGGTGTGCTGGGCACGGGCTTCACCCTGCTGGGCTTCATCGCGCCCACCCTCATCCACCTCTAGAGCCCAAAAGAAAAACGCCCGAAAGCCGGAGCCTTCGGGCGCTTTTTGCGAGAACTCCCGTCAGCCGCGTCGGCCGCCGGCGGGAGCGAACTCGGGAACCTCAGGCTGCTCATCGGCGGCAGGATCGTTCCCCGCCGGCGTGCTGCGCCCGTTCTGCAGGAAGGCGACACCACCGAGGCCGGGCTCGGCTTCGGCTTCATCGCCACGCTCGCCCGACCGCCGCTCGCCCGGGGCATGCCCGTTGGCGTTGCTCGGCGGCGGACCGCCCTGCTGGCCCTGCTGCGGGCCGCCCTGTTGCTGGGCGCCCTGCTGACCTTCCTCGTCGCCGTAGCCCACGTTGTTGCGCTGAACGAAGCCGCCCATGGACTGGATCATGCGGAAGTAGTGGTCGGCGTACTGCCAGTAGGCCTCGGCCAGAATCCGGTCGCCGGACGCCGCAGCCTCTCGCGCCAGCGCCTGGTACTTGTCGAACACCTGGTGCGCGTTGCCGCGCACACGGACGTCGGGCCCGCTGCTGTCGAAGATCTGGTTCCGGTTTGGCGGACGGTTGGGGTTGTGATGCTGCTTGTGATGGTGGCCGCCGCCGCCACCGCCGCCACTATTGCGGCCGCCGCGCGACCGCTGACGATTGTTTGGTCTCATTACCTAGGCCAGTTGAACGCCGGACGGATGGTTGTTG
>SCVT01000032.1 GCA_004296815.1 Reyranella sp.
TTGTCGCCGACCTTGAGGTCGCGCCAGTTCCAGCCTTCGCCGAGTTGCTTCACGGCCATTCCTCTAGTGGGCGTGGGCGGGATGGGCGCCTTCGCGCAGCTTGTAGAGGCGGCTGCAATAGGGGCACTCGACATGTCCCTCCGCGCCGAGGTTGAGGTAGACTTTGGGATGGCCCAACGCACCGCCACCGCCATCGCAGGCGACGCGGTCGGTATCGACGGTGATGACTTCAAACGGCTCGGTCACGATCCCACTCCTCTTGCGCCGCCGGATGATAGCGGCCTCGCTGGCCATGGTCATGCTCTCCGCCTGCGCGCCCACCGTGATTCCGGCGGGCAGCCCGGTCCAGGCGCCGAAGCTGACCGACAACACTTATGTCGCGGCCGACGGCACGGCGCTACCGCTCTCGATATGGCCTGCGGCAAACGGCGCGCCCAAGGCGGTGATCCTCGGCCTGCACGGGTTCGGCGACTATCGCCAGGCCTGGGAGGAGCCGGCCGGGATCTGGTCGGGCGCCGGCTTCACGACCTACGCCTATGACCAGCGCGGCTTCGGCGGCAGCCCGACGCGCGGCCGCTGGCCGGGGACGGATGCCCTGGTCGACGACGCCAAGGCGGTCGCCCGCCTGATCCAGGCCCAGCATCCCGGCGTGCCCTTCTACCTGGCGGGGGAGAGCATGGGCGGCGCGGTCGTGCTGGTCGCGGCGGACCGCGGCGCCACGGCCGACGGCCTGATCCTCTCGGCGACCGCGCTGCGCTCGCGGGACACGTTCGGGCCGGTGGCGAGTGCCGGCCTCTGGTTCTTCGCCCACACCATCCCGTGGATGCCGTCGGGCCCGACCTCGATCGACTACAAGCCGACCGACAATCCCAAGACGATGGAGAAGCTGCGCAACGACCCGATGATGCTGCGCCAGGCACGGCTCGACTTGGCCTATGGCCTGATCGACCTGATGGACGACGCGCGGGCAGCGGCGGCGCATGTGAAGATCCCGTACCTGATGATGCACGGCATGGGCGACCGCATCGTGCCGCAGGAGCCGGTGCGCGCGGCCATCGAGATCATGCCGCCACGCAGCGATTCGAAGCTCGCCTTCTACAAGGACGGCTATCACCTGCTGATGCGCGACAAGGCGGGGCCGACGGTGGCGGCCGACGTCGTGGTCTGGATCGACAACCACGAAGCCGCCCTGCCCTCAGGCGCGGATGCGTCGAAGTCCCAGCCCGAGATGGCGACGCTCTGGGGCTCGAAGCGGAAGTCCGTAAACGGAAACTAGCTGCCGCAGCGGATGACGACGGAGGCCGGACCGCGGACGGCGGGCGCGTCGCCGCGCGTCGGCATGTTGTCCATCTTGAGCGCGGTGTAGTTGCCGCCGGTGCTGTTGCACATCGCGACGGCGCGCGTCTGGCAGCCGCCGGGCTCGCGGCAGTTGATGGAGATGGCGTCCTTGCCGTCGGTCCACTTGACGATGGTCGCGGTCGACTCGGTGCGCGGATCGTCGCCTGGGGTGCTCTTGGCCATCGCGCAGGCCACGGCCAGGCTTGCGATGCCCACCACGAGCATCAACCGAATCGCAGGTCGCATCGCCATTTCTCCCCCTTTGGTCCGCGTCGCGACGGACACCGAACAGTACATCGAGCCCGTCGAAAAGGCTATCGTCGGGCCATGAAACCACTGCTGCTCGCGGCGCTTGCCGTGCTTGCCTTCCTGCCCGCGGCCCGGGCGCAACAGACCAACGAACAGCTCGCGGCGCGGTGCGCCGAGTTGGGGGCGATCTATGATCGCTACAACACCCGCCGAGGCGAGGGCTCGGGCGGCCCCGACATGATCCGCCTCGGCGCCGGCATCGACTGCCAGAAGGGCAAGTACCAGCAGGGCATCAAGGCGCTGGAGGATCTCCTGCAGCGCAACCGCATCAGCTATCCGCCGGCGAGCTGACCGCCCTCACTTCCACTCGATGACGATTGCGTCGGCGCCGAGCGATACGGCGAGCCCTTCGCGACGCGCATGCAGCTCGAGCTGCACGCCTTCGGGATTCTCGAGCCACATCCTGCCGCCGCCCTTGTCGCCGGCGACCGCGCCGTAGCGCGCCTGGCCGTAGGCGCCGGGGAACTGGCGCAGCTCTTTCAGATTGTAGACGTCGCCCCACGCCTGGATCTTCGAGAAGCCGAAGCCGCCCATGCCCAGGCCACCGACCGAGAAATGATGGGCCCTGCCGTGGAAATGCAGCGTGCCGGTGCCGGCATTGCCGCTGCCGATGAAGGCGACCTGCACCTGCTCCATCTCCACCGTGCCCGACTTCACGCGCTGCTCGGCGATCGCTGGTGCCGCGAGCAGCGTTCCGGCCGCGCCGACCAGCACCTGCCGGCGCCGCAGGATCGCAGCGCCAGTCACTTGTCGACCACCGCGGTGGCTTCGATCTCGACCAGCAGGCCCGGCACCGCCAGCGCACTCACGGCGACGAGCGTCGAGGTCACGACCGAGCCCTTCAACGCCTTGCCCAGCGCCTCGCTGACGGCGCCCATGTCGCGGATGTCGGTCACGTAGATCGTGGTGCGCGTGAGGTCCGAGAGCTTCGCGCCGGCCGACTTCAGCCCGGCCTCGATCTTCTTCATGGTGATCGCGGTCTGCTGGGCGGCATCCTTGCCCTGCACTTGGCCCTTCGAGTTGAGCGAGGTCGTCCCCGACACGAAGACGAACGGCCCGCTCTTGATGGTGCGGACATAGAAGCCCGCCACCTCGGTGCCGTCGGGAAAGAGTTTCTTGGCCATTGAGAAGCTCCGCTGTCGATACGCTATGGTGCGTCACCATAAGCGGCCGTCCGCGCCGGGCAAAGGAGGAAGCCGTGTCCCTCGATCGTTACCGCACCGCCATCGTCACCGGGGCGAGCCGCGGCATCGGCGCGGCGATCGTGCGCGAGCTTCGCGTCGGCGGACTCGAGGTCTACGCCGTGGCCCGCTCGGCCGATGAGTTGATGGCGCTCGCGCGCGAGACTGGCTGCCGACCGCTGGCCCTCGACGTCTCGCACCGCGACGCCGTGATCAGCGCGCTGGGCTCGCTCGACGCCGACGTGCTGGTCAACAACGCCGCCGCGCTGGCCCGCTCCGCCGCCTCGTGGGAGACCGCGCCCGACGACATCGACACGCTGCTCGACGTCAACCTGCGCGGCACGCTGAACTGCCTCGCCGCCACCGTGCCCGGCATGAAGGCGCGCGGCCTCGGCCACATCGTCAATCTCGGCTCGACCGCCGGCACCTCGCCCCTGCCCGGCATGCCGGTCTACGGCATGACCAAGGCCGCCATCCACAATCTCTGCGGCACGCTGCGCCTCGATCTGCACGGATCGGGCGTGCGGGTCAGCGAGATCGCGCCGGGCCGCGTCGAGACCGGCGCGCATCTTGCTCTGACCGAGGACAGGGACGAGGGCCGCCGCCGCTTCTACGACGGCTTCGAGACCCTGCAGCCCGGCGATATCGCCGAGGCCGTCATGTTCGTGCTGGGCGCGCCGCAGCGCATGGACGTGAGCTATATGGAGATCGTGCCGACCGACCAATCCTACGGCGGCTCGCAGTATTTTCGACGTGGGTAGACATGAGTCTCAAGAACCTCGCCGCCATCCTCGACCCGACCGCGCCGGCCGACCGTCCCTTCATCATCCAGCTCTCGCCCGACGCCGATGAGCAGTTTCGCCTGAGCTACGGCGAGGGCCGCACGCGCATCGCCGCCCTCGCCCGCGGGCTGCTGAAGCGCGGGCTGAAGCGCGGCGAGGCCGTGGCCATCGTCGCCGCCAACTCGGCCGACTATCTCGTGCTCTACATGGCCACGATGGCCGCCGGCCTCGTCTCGGTCTGCGTCAACCACAAGCTGCCGCGCGAGACCGTGGCGCACATCATGAAGGACTCGTCGATCAAGCTCGCCATCGCCGACGCCGAGCGCGCCCCGCTCGTCAGTACCCTGGTGCCAACCGTGGCGATCGAGGACCTCGACAGCCTGCTCGACCCGGGTCCATTCGACGCCGTCGACATGCAGCCCGAAGAAGTGGCGATGGTGCTCTACACGTCGGGCTCGACGGGACTCCCGAAGGGCGTGCCGCTCACCCATGGCGGCTATGTCTGGGCGACCGGCGCCACGCCCGAGCAGCGGGCGGGCATCGAAGGCCGGAAGGTCATCATCGCCGCGCCGCTCTTCCACATGAACGGACTGTTCAGCGCCAAGATGGTGATGATCAACGGCGGCACGATCGTGCTGCTGACCAACTTCACCGCCCGCGGCTACATCCGCGCGATTCACCGCCAGCGCGTCGACATGGTGACCTC
>SCVT01000317.1 GCA_004296815.1 Reyranella sp.
GCCCAGATCGCCGCCGGCTTGCCGGCCTTGGCATTGGCGATCTCCGCATCGATCAGCCCCATGAGGGTCGGCCGCAGCGTCACCGGTGCGAACGCAATCTTCTCCATCTGCTCGGGCCGGGCGTAACCCGTCATGTAGTTGAACAGGCGGGCGGCGTCGCGCCCCATCGCCGGATCGCAGGTGAAGAACGAGAGGTCGGTGTAGATGCGCGCCGTGATCGGGTGATAGTTGCCCGTACCGAAATGCACGTAGGTGCGGGTCGATTGCGCTTCGCGACGCACCACCATCGAGACCTTGGCATGGGTCTTGAGGTCGATGAAGCCGTAGACCACCTGCACACCGGCGCGCTCGAGATCGCGCGCCCAGCGGATGTTGGCTTCCTCGTCGAAGCGCGCCTTGAGCTCGACCAGCGCCGACACCGTCTTGCCCGCTTCGGCCGCCGCGATCAGCTCCTTGACGATCGGCGAGTCGTGGCTGGTGCGGTAGAGCGTCTGCTTGATCGCCACGACAGCGGGATCGCGCGCGGCCTGGCGCAGGAACTGCACCACGACGTCGAAGCTCTCGTAGGGATGGTGGACGACGATGTCCTTGGCGCGGATCGCCGCGAAACAGTCGCCGCCGAAGTCACGAATGCGCTCGGGAAAGCGGGCGTTGTAGGGCGCGAACTTGAGGTCGGCCCGGTCGTCGACGATCACCGCCTTCACATCGCCGATGTTGAGCATGCGGTCGAGATGGAAGACGTGCACGGTCTGGGTCTGCGCCGGGATCTCGAGCTGGTCGAACAGGAAGTCGCGCAGCTCGGCCGGCATGGCGCTGTTGACGGAGATCGAGATCAGGTCGCCGCGGCGGCGACGCTTCAGCGCGCTCTCGTAGAGCAGCACCAGATCCTCGGCCTCTTCATTGATCTCGACGTCGCTGTCGCGGATCACGCGGAAGGCCGCGCGCTCGATCACCTCGTAGCCGGGGAAGAGCCGCGGCAGGTAGATGTCGATCAGGTCTTCCAGTGGCAGGAAGCGGATGTCGTTGCCCGGCAGGCGCACGAAGCGGTCGACCTGAGGCGGCAGCGGCAGCAGCGCCATCAGCGGCTTGCGATCGTCCTTGCGCTGCAGCTTGAGGATCGCCGAGAAGCCGCCATTGGGAATGAACGGGAACGGATGCGCCGGATCGATGGCGAGTGGTGTCAGGATCGGGAAGACCTGGTCGATGAAGTACTGGTCGAGCCAAGCCCGTTCGCCTTCGGTCAGCTCCGCCCCGTCGAGAACGGCGATGCCCGCCTCGCGCAGATCGTCCTGCAGGGCGGCCCAGACATCCTGCTGGTGCGCCATCAGGTTCGAGGCGCGATCGAGGATCGCGGCGAGCTGCTCGGCCGGCGTCATGCCGTCGTCGCTGAGCAGCGTCGACCGGGTCTGCAGCATGTCGACGAGGCCCGCGACGCGGACCATGTAGAATTCGTCGAGGTTCGCGGCCGAAATCGACAGGAAGCGCACGCGCTCCAGCAAGGGATGGCGCTTGTTGCTGGCTTCCTCGAGGACCCGCGTGTTGAAGGCGAGCCACGACAGTTCACGATTGATGAAGCGCCGAGGGCTGTCGGGTGTAATCTCGGAGGCCGAAGCTTGGTCGGCGGGCGAGTTCAACGCGTCCATTTGGCCCCCTGACAGGGGTACTCTCCCTGAAGTTACGCACAGAAACGGTACCGCCTCTACATGACGGTGTCATGGCAATTCACTAAACCATTGTTCCAAATAGATTTATTGGCATGACCGACGCTCGGACCATTCTCCTTCTTCGCCATGCAAAATCCGCGTGGGGCAACGTCGGTCAGCCCGACCACGACCGGCCCCTCAATCGCCGTGGCGAGCGGGCTGCCGACACGATGGCCGACCATATCGCCTCCGCGGCCCCCCGACCGGACCTGATCCTCTGCTCCACGGCCACCCGGACCCGCCAGACGCTGGCGCCGCTGGTGAAAGCCCTGGGAGCCCCTGCGCCGCCGATCTCGCTGGAGAAGGATTTGTACCTCGCCAGCGAGGACACGCTCCTGGAGCGCCTGAGGGCCCTTGCAGACGAGGTTCAGACCGTCCTGCTGATTGGCCACAATGACGGGATCGGGCAGCTCGCCGGGGCATTGGCAGGACAGGGCCGCGCCAGCGAAGTGGCCGAGCTGCGGGAGAAGTACCCGACCGGGGCACTGGCCCAGTTGAGGATGCCACGCGGCCCCTGGAGCGCCCTCGCTCCAGGCTCGTGCGAATTATTGGCTTTCGTGAAGCCGCGCGATTTCGACCGCGACTAGTACGTCCCGGGGTACTGGCCGCCGTCCATGAGGACGTTCTGGCCGGTCATGTAGCCTGCGTGCACGCTGCACAGGAACGCGCACATCATGCCGAACTCCTCGGCCGTGCCGAAGCGGCCGGCGGGATGGGCCTTGGCGGCCGCCGCGTACTCCTCCTCGAAGCTGCGGCCGGCCTTCGCCGCACGCGCCTTGGTCGTGCCACGCAGGCGATCGGTGTCGAACGGGCCCGGCAGCAGGCCGTTGATGGTGACGCCGTGACGGATCGTCGTGCGCGCGACGCCCGCCACGAAACCGGTCAGGCCCGAGCGAGCGCCGTTGCTGAGCCCCAGGATATCGATCGGCGCTTTCACCGAGCTCGAGGTGATGTTCACGATGCGGCCGAAGCCACGCTTCATCATGCCGTCGACCGTCGCTTTGATGAACTCGATGGGCGTCAGCATGTTGGCGTCGAGCGCCTTGATCCAGTCCTCGCGGTTCCAGTCCCGGAAATTGCCCGGCGGCGGGCCACCGGCATTGTTGACGATGATGTCGGGCTCGGGACAGGCCGCCAGCACCTGCTTGCGGCCGTCGTCGGTCGTCACATCGACGGCAACCGCCGTGACCCTCACGCCGTACTTCTTGCGGATCGCCTCGGCCGTCGCGTCCAGCTCCGACTTGGTGCGCGCGTTGATCACCAGGTCGACGCCCTCGCCCGCCAGCGCCTCGGCGCAGCCGCGTCCCAGTCCCTTGCTCGCCGCGCAGACGATCGCCTTGCGACCCTTGATGCCCATATCCATTTGCGGTTCCCCTCAGTTCACGCGTGTCCAGAGTTGCGTCTCGCCGAACATCGGCGTGCCGACATAGCCGCGCAGTCGGAGCTTGCCGTCCGGTTGCAGGCTGATGTTGGCATTGTAGGTCTTGCCGTTCTCGCCGTTGTAGATCTTGCCGTCCTCGAAAGCGTTGGGATCGGCGGTCTTCTTGAAGCCCCAGATCAGCGGCATGCCGATCACCTTGCGCGAGCGCAGCGCCGGGTTCTCGTTGCGGTAGTCCGTCGCGACGTCCGGCGCGACCACTTGCCCGTCGGGGCCCTTGGGGTTGATCAAATTGACGATGTAGCCGCAGATCGGTCCGGCGCTCGCGTCCGAACACGGACCGATCCGGACCTGCGCCACCCCGGACGCGGTGAGCCAGGTGCCCGTCACCGCGCCCTGCTGGGCCGATGCCGTGGTGGCCGCGATGCAAAGCGCGACCGTCGCGAAAAGCGTTCTCA
>SCVT01000318.1 GCA_004296815.1 Reyranella sp.
GAGAGCGCTCCGGTGGCGCGGTCGAGGAGGGCGCCGATGCCCAGGAGATCGACGACGCCGTCGAAGCGGATCTCTTCCTTCGCGCCCGCTTTCAGCGCGCGCTCGTAGCCGTACATCAGGTTCCGGCGCACTGAGAGATGGGCGAACAGGTTCGCTTCCTGGAAGACATAGCCGATGGGCCGCTCGTAGGGCTCGCGGAATGTCCCGCCGGCATCGTCCTGCCAGACCTCGCTGCCCACGACCAACCGCCCGGGCAAACGCGTGAGGCCTGCGATGCAGCGCAGGATCGTCGTCTTGCCGCAGCCGGAGGGACCGAACAGGGCCGTAACGCCCCGCATCGGCGCCTCGAACGCGGCGTCGATGGCGAAGCTGCCCACATGCCCCGCGTAGCGTGCGCTGATCGTATCGCTCATGGGCCGGCGTCCGTCATCGACCGGGCTTCGCGATGCGCTTCTCGAGAACCATCATCGTCAGGATGACGACGAACGAGAACACCAGCATGCCCGCCGCCAGCACATGGGCCTGCGCCCATTGCAGCGTCTCGACATAGTCGTAGATCGCAATGGACAGCACCTTGGTCTGCCCGGGGATGTTGCCGCCGATCATCAGCACCACGCCGAACTCGCCGACCGTATGGGCGAAGCCCAGCACGGCGCCGGTCATGAAGCCCGGCCGGGCGAGCGGCACGGCGACCGTCCAGAAGACGTCGCGGGGCGAGGCGCGCAGCGTCGCCGCGGCCTCCAGCGGCCGGTCGCCGAACGCCTCGAAGGCATTGCGGATGGGCTGGACGACGAACGGCATCGAGTAGATGACGGAGCCGATGACAAGCGCCTCGAAGGTGAAGGCGAGGGTGCGCAGGCCGAAGAAGCCGCCCAACCAGCCGCCCGGGCCGTTGGGCCCCAGCGCCAGCAGGAGATAGAAGCCGAGAACCGTCGGCGGCAGGACGAGCGGCAGCGCCACCACCGCCGCGACCGCTTCTTTCCATCGCGCCTTCGAGCGGGCGAGCCACCACGCGATCGGTGTTCCGACGATGAGCAAGAGAACCGTCGTGATTGCGGCCAACGACAGCGTCAGCCGGATCGGTGCCCAGAATTCCCCCGATACGAACACTTATTCGGCCACGTAGCCGAACTTCTCGACGATCGCCTTGGCCTCGGCGCCTTTGAGGAAGGCAATGAAGGCATGGGCGGCCTCGTTGCTGGCGCCGGTCTTGAGAAGCACGGCGTCCTGGCGGATCGGTGCATGGAGGTTCGCCGGGACGATCCAGCGTGACCCACCGGCCTTCTCCGCAACCTGCGACAGGGCGACGAAACCCAGCTCGGCATTGCCCGTGTCCACGAACTGGAAGATCTGGGAGATGTTGGAACCCTGCACGATCTTCGGTGCGATGGTGTCGTAGACGCCGAGCTTCTTCATGGCTTCGACGGCTGCCGCGCCGTAGGGCGCCGTCGCGGGGTTCGCGAGGGCGAGCTTGTTGAACTTGCCCTCGCGCAGCGTCTGCTCGCCCTTCACGAGGCCGGCATCCTTGCTGAACAGGACGATCTTGCCGATGGCGTAAGTGAAGAGGCTGTTGCTTGCCGCGTGCCCTTCGGCGACCAGCTTCTTCGGCGTAGATCG
>SCVT01000033.1 GCA_004296815.1 Reyranella sp.
CGCAATGCGCGACCGTCGTGCGGCGCGGCCACATGCCGTGCAGGAAGCTGGTGATCGCCGCGGGCTTGCCGGCGAGCGTGCGCAGCGCCTTGCCATCCTTGCCGTGGATCGGCCGCGGGCAGTTGATGCCGCGATCGGCGAGATGGTCCATCAGGCCGAGGAAGAACGGCAGGTCCTTCGGGTCGACGCGCTTCTCGTAGAGCGTGACGAGGTACTGCCCCTTCGTCGTCGCGAGCAGGTAGTTCGAGTTCTCGACGCCTTCGGCGATGCCCTTGAACGAGTCGGGCCGGCCGATGTCGTAATCCGCGAGGAAGGCTTCGAGCTCGGTGTCGCTGACTTCGGTGTAGACCGCCATCAGGCCACCAGCGTGCGCGGCAGCTTGAAGACGACGCTCTCCTCGGTCGTGCGCACCTCTTCGACCGTGACCTCGTAGCGCTCGCGGCAGGCCGCGATCAGCTCGTCGACCAGCAGCTCGGGCGCCGAGGCGCCGGCCGTGATGCCGAGCCGGCGCGCATCGCCCAGCCACGCCCAGTCCATGTCGGCGGCGCGCTGCACCAGCCGCGACTTCGCGCAGCCGTAGTTCGCAGCGACCTCGACGAGCCGCATCGAGTTCGACGAGTTGGGCGCGCCGATCACCACCATGGCATCGCAGCGCTCGGCGATCGCCTTGACCGCGGCCTGGCGGTTGGTGGTGGCGTAGCAGATGTCCTCCATCTTCGGACCCTGGATCGCCGGGAAGCGGCGGCGCAGCACCGCCACGATCTCTGTCGTGTCGTCGACCGACAGCGTGGTCTGCGTCGCATAGGCGAGATTGTCGGGATCGGCGACGGCGAGCGTCTCGGCCTGCGCCGCGTCCTCGACCAGCACCACCTTGCCCTCGGGAAGCTGGCCCATCGTGCCGATCACCTCGGGATGCCCGGCGTGGCCGATCAGGATCACCGTGCGGCCCGACTGGGCGTGGCGCTCCGCCTCGCGATGGACCTTGGAGACCAGCGGGCAGGTCGCGTCGACATAGAGCAGGTTGCGGCGGCCGGCCTCGGCTGGCACCGATTTCGGCACGCCGTGCGCAGAGAACACGACGGGCCGGTCGTCCGGTACCTCGTCGAGCTCGTCGACGAAGATCGCGCCCTTGGCCTCGAGGTTCTCGACGACGAAACGATTGTGCACGATCTCGTGGCGCACATAGACCGGCCGGCCGTAGCGCTCGATGGCGCGCTCGACGATCTGGATCGCACGGTCGACGCCGGCGCAGAAGCCGCGCGGGCTGGCGAGCAGGATCGTGAGCGGCTTTTTGTTCGGGGCGATCATGGAAAAACGTTCGACGGGGTGCCGGCCCGTTCGCTTGCAGGCCCGGGAGCCATTGCCTAGACTCAGCGCACGACGGATTGGCGCGGCACCGTAACAAAGCCGCCGCAACGGGGAAAGCAACATGACCGAGCCGGTTGTCGCGGCCAAGGCGCCTGCAAAGGTGGCGCTCGAGGCAGGCAAGGACTACTGGTGGTGCGCCTGCGGGCTGTCGAAGAGCCAGCCCTTCTGCGACGGCAGCCACAAGGGCAGCGGTCTCAGCCCGATGAAGTATTCCGTCGAGAAGGCCGGCGACTACTGGCTCTGCGCCTGCAAGCACTCCAGCAAGAAGCCGCTCTGCGACGGTTCACACAAGACCCTGGCATGACCTTGAAGAATTTTGCTCGTTTCGCGCCGTTCGTCCTGATGCTGCTCCTCGCCGGTTGCGGCGGCGGCGGCGCCGAAGAGGCGCGCGCCTATTGCCCGCAGCCCTTCACCGTGCAGGACGCCGGCCGGCTCACCCACTTCAGGGAAGGTGCCGGCCGCGACCCGCGCGACGTCGAGTGGGCGGCGCAGCTCGGCCAGGTGCGCGCCACCTGCACGCTGCGCAAGAGCCAGATGGAGGTGAACCTCATCCTGAGGATCGCCGTCGCCGCCGGTCCCTCGGTCAGCGCTGCACCGACGCGCGTGCCGTACTTCGTGCGCGTGATCGGCAGCCAGGGCACCGTCGTGCAGGGCCAGGACTTCATCGCCGACTTCAAGCTCTCGAGCGGCACGCCGCGCAGCGGGTCGCAGGAGGAGCTGTCGCTGTCGCTCCCCTACAGCAAGCTGGCCGACCTCAACGGCTACCGCATCGCCGTCGGCCTGAAGCCGACCATGGCCGAGCTCGACTACAACCGCCGGGGCGGCCAGTAGGTCCGGGTCACTTGGCCGTCGGGTTGGCCGTAACGGGGCGCAGCCAGGTGCGCTCCTCGCTCAGGATGAAGCGCTCCTTGTCGGCGAAGCGGAAGTTCTCGACGCTGCCGGCATGCTGCCGCAGCCGCGCGCGATAGGCCTCGTAGGCGGCGAGGCTCTCCAGCGAGATCAGCGCGTGGGCGATGTTGTTCGTGCCCTCGTGCGGCATGAAATAGCCCACGACATCGCCGCCGCATTCCGGGATCAGCGTCAGCCAGTTCCGGGCATAGGTCTCGAAAGCGTCGCGCTTGAACGGGTCGATGACGTAGCGGATGGCGCAGGTGACGGTCATGGCGGCCTCCTCAGTTGGTGGAAGCCGCACCCTAGGCGGGCCATCCTTGCCGGTGCTTCGGCGGCAGCCGAAGCGACCCCCAAGCTGAGCTATCGCCCGGCCCGACGAGGGCTTGCTTGCGGACGGGGCCGGACGGCCCCATCGTGGCGCCGACATCGTCCGCGTGCGGAGGCGTGCCTTGGTTGCTTACGCTGAACGTCTGGAAGCTCTGGTGGCCGAGGCGGCCGATCGCTGCACGACTTGCGGCAAATGCTTCGAGGCCTGCCCGACGGCGCGCGAGAGCGGCATGGACATGGCGCGAGGCACGGTCCGCGTCGGCGAGCTGATGGCCCTGACGCGCGACGGCGGTGGTGCCGCTCCCGATTTGCAGAAGTGGCTGAACGCCTGCGACGGCAGTGCGCAATGCTCGGCCGCCTGCCCCGAGGACATCAACGTCCGCCAGTGGGTCACCATCGCCAAGATGAAGTCGCTGCAGG
>SCVT01000319.1 GCA_004296815.1 Reyranella sp.
CGCTCGCCGCGGCCAGCGCCAGGTTGGAGCGCTCCGCGCCGCCGGTGATGCTGCGGGTTTCGGCGACATGGCGGAACAGGCGGAGGTCGGTGAGGTCGAAGCGCATCTCGAGTTCAAGCCTTCGTCTGATACGAAGCCACAATCCGTATCCTACACATTGTCGCGCGCCGTTCGCTGCGGCAAGGGGAGGGCGTGTCGGTCACGGTCCTCCTGTTCATCGCCGCGGTCTTCGTCCTGGCGGGCTTCGCCAAGGGCGTGATCGGCCTCGGCTTGCCGACCATTTCCATGGGCCTGCTGGCCGTCGTGCTGCCGGCGCCGGAGGCGGCGGCGCTGCTGATCCTGCCCTCGCTGGTTACCAACGTCTGGCAGATGCTCGACGGCCCCCATCTCGGCCCCGTGCTGCGCCGCCTGTGGCCGCTGAACCTCGGCGTCTGCCTCGGCACCTGGGCGGGGGCGGCCTTCATCGCCGGGCTGGGCGGTCCCTGGAGCGCTGTGGCGCTGGGCGTTGCCCTGATGGCCTATGCGGTGTCGGGCCTCGCCGCGTTGCGGCTGGTGGTGCCACGCGTCGCCGAGCCGTGGCTCGGTCCGATGGCCGGCGTCGTCACGGGCGCGATCACCTCGGCGACCGGCGTCTTCGTGATCCCGGCCGTGCCCTATATGCAGGCGATCGGCCTCACCAAGGACGAGCTGGTCCAGGCGCTGGGGCTCTCCTTCTCGGTCTCCACCCTGGCCCTTGCGGTCACCTTGGCCGTGACGCTGTCCGGCGCCTTCACCTGGGATCTCGCCGGGCCGTCGCTGGCCGCCGTGGTCATCGCGCTCGCTGGGATGCGGCTCGGCCAGGCGGTGCGGGCGCGGCTGGCGCCGGCCACATTCCGCCTCTGGTTCTTCGCCGGCCTCCTGGCGCTCGGCGCCTATCTCGCAGCGCGCGGGCTCGCCTGACCGGCCAATAGACGCTCGATCACACCGGGGTTACCGTCAGGAACCGATTTCCACCCAGGAGCGTTTCCATGGCCGTGCACGCCCTCAAGCCTTCACCGGTTGCCAACCTCCGCGCGACAGTCTCGCCGGAAGAATGGCAGGCCCGCGTCGACCTCGCCGCCTGCTACCGGCTGATCGCGCACTACGGCATGTCGGACCTGATCGCCAACCACATCTCGATGCGCGTGCCGGGCGAGCCCCATGCCTTCCTGATCAACGCCTACGGCCTCCTCTACGAGGAGATCACCGCGTCGAGCCTCGTGAAGATCGACCATGACGGCAACGTGCTGATGAAGCCGGAATTCGCCGACGGGCTGGACTACGGCGTCAACCGCGCGGGCTTCGTGATCCATTCGGCGATCCACATGGCCAAGCCGGACGTCAACTGCATCATCCATACCCACACCTATGCCGGCATGGCGGTGTCGACCCTGGAGTGCGGCCTGCTTCCCAATACGCAGACCTCGATGCGCTTCGCCAAGATCAGCTACCACGACTATACCGGTGTGGTGCTCGACACCGCCGAGCGCGACGCGCTGGCAAAGAGCCTGGGCGACAACAACGCGCTCATCCTGCGCAGCCACGGGCTGCTGACCACCGGCGCCACGATTCCCGAGGCGTTCAACGCGATGCACCGGCTCGAACTGTCCTGCAAGACGCAGATCGCGGCCATGTCGTGCAACACCCAGATGGTGCGCGTGCCCGAGAAGGTCGTCGAAGAGACCTACCAGAATTACCAGCCCAAAGTCCGTCGGCCGTTCGGCCTGCTGGACTGGCCGGCGCTCCTGCGGAAGCTCGACCGGATCGATCCGGGCTTCCGCGACTGATTGGATACACCCCACAGCTCGCTCCGCGCCTTCGCGGCCGTGGCGTCCGGCTACTGGACGGCGCCCGGCTACCGGAGCGTCGCCTGGTCGCTGACGGCGGGCATGACGGTGTTCGGCGTGATCAACGTGGCGATCGCGCTGTGGCTCAACATCTGGAACCGTGACTTCTTCAACGCGCTCGACAAGAAGGACACGTCCCAGCTCATCGAGCAGCTCTACATGCTGGCCGCCATCGTCGTGTCGGCCGGCATCTCCGTCGCCATCCACCTGCACATCCGCCGCCGGCTCCAATATAGCTGGCGCACCTGGCTGACCAACGTCACGACCTTGCGCTGGCTGAACTCAGGCCGCCAGTACCAGCTCGGCCTGCTCGCGGAGGATTGCGACAATCCCGACGGCCGCATCGCCGAGGACATCCGCGTCTCGTGCGAACTCGCCGTCGAGTTCGCGCAGTCGATCCTGCAGTGCATCCTGCAGCTCGTCACCTTCCTCAGCGTCCTCTGGGTCCTGTCGGGCGACCTGCCGGTGAAGATCGGCGACACCGAGATCTCGGTGCCGGGCTACATGGTGTGGGCGGCGGTGCTCTACGCGCTGTTCGGCTCGATCCTGACCTATGCGCTGGGCCGCGGCCTGATCGAGGCCGGCAACATCCGGCAAGGCCGCGAGGCCGACGTGCGCTCGGTGCTGATCCGGGCGCGCGAGAATGCCGAGGGCATCGCGCTGATGCGCGGCGAGCACGACGAGCGCCAGCGCCTGAAGGAGTCGCTGGGCACCCTGCGCACGGCGTGGAACACGCAGACGCGCGGCCAGGGCAGCCTGGCGCTGCTCACCAGCTCGCTCGCCTACCTGGCGCCTGTGGTGCCGCTGGTGGTTGCGCTGCCGCGCTATCTCGCGGGCGACATCCAGCTCGGCGGCCTGATGCAGACGGCGCAGGCCTTCTCCAGCGTGCAGTGGGCGCTTTCCTGGCTGATCGACAATTTCCCGCGCTTCGCCGACTGGCGCGCCTCGACCGACCGCGTCGTCCACCTCCATGTCGCGCTGACCGACCTCGAGGAGACGGCCGAGGCGCCCGACGGCGAGCGCATCGAGGTCACGCCGGGCCAGGGCGACAAGCTCATCCTGCGTGAGGTCGGCCTGTCGCGGCCCGACGGCGAGGCGCTGGTTGCCGAAGCCGAGGTCGAGATCGGACGCGGCGAGCGCGTGCTGATCCGCGGCCAGTCGGGCAGCGGCAAGAGCACCATCATGCGTGCCGTGGCCGGCGTCTGGCCGTGGGTCAGCGGTGCCGTCGAGCTGCCCAAGGGCGACATCGTCTTCATGCCGCAGAAGCCCTACTTCCCGCTCGGCACGCTGCGTGAGGCGATGCT
>SCVT01000034.1 GCA_004296815.1 Reyranella sp.
CAGCAACCGCGAGGTCGGCCGCCGGCTCGTTGATCCTGAGGCCGCCCGCCACGTTGAGATAGACGTCGTTGGCGCCCACCGTGACGCCGCAACGCGCCTCGAGCACGGCCAGCACCATGGCGAGACGGTTCGAGTCCCAACCGACCACGGCGCGGCGCGGCGTGGCGAGCGAGGAGGGGCTGACCAGCGCCTGGATCTCCACCAGCACCGGCCGCGTCCCCTCGATGCCGGCGAAGACGCAGGCGCCGGAGACATGGCCACGGCGCTCCGCGAGGAACAGCGCCGACGGATTGGCGACATCGGAGAGGCCCCGGTCGCTCATCTCGAACACGCCGATCTCGTCGGTCGGCCCGAAGCGGTTCTTCACGGTACGCAAGATGCGGAACTGATGCCCGCGCTCGCCTTCGAAATAGAGCACGGTGTCGACCATGTGCTCCAGCACGCGGGGGCCGGCGATGGCGCCGTCCTTGGTGACGTGACCGACCAGCAGCACGGCGATACCGCGGCGCTTGGCGAGCTCGACCAGCGCCTGCGCCGAGGAGCGCACCTGCGTGACCGTGCCCGGCGTGCTGTCGACCGTGTCGAGCCACATGGTCTGGATCGAGTCGATCACGGCGACCTTGGGCGCGTCGGGCCGCTCCAGGCTCGCCACGATGTCGCGCACCGAGGTGGCGGCGGTGAGCTGCACCGGCGCGTCGGCGAGGCCGAGGCGCTCCGCACGCAGCCGCACCTGGTCGAGCGCCTCTTCGCCCGAGATGTAGGCGCAGGCGGTGTTCTGTTTCGCGAGCGCCGCCGCCACCTGCAGCAGCAGGGTCGACTTGCCGATGCCGGGATCGCCGCCGATCAGCAGCGCCGAGCCGTTGACCAGGCCGCCGCCGCAGACACGGTCGAACTCGGCGATGCCGCTCATGTAGCGCGGTGGTTGAGGCGTCGCGCCGCGAAGGGCCGCGAACTCGAGCGCCCGACCCTTGCCGCCGCGCGCGAGACCGCCGCCGGCGGGGCCGGGGGCGGGCGCCGCCTCCTCGACGATGGTGTTCCACTCGCCGCAGCTCTCGCAGCGGCCGCTCCACTTGCTGGTGACGGCGCCGCAGCTCTGGCAGACGAAGCGCTTCAGCGGGCGGGCCATGGACCGCGGCTCAGAGCTTGCGGACCTGCATCCGGATCGGGCCCTCGGCCCGGCCGTGGATGAACTGGTCGACGTGGGCGTTGTTGGAGCGGTCGATGTCGCCGACCGGACCCTGCCAGATCAGCTTGCCCTCGTAGAGCATGCCGATGCGATGGCCGATCTTGCGGGCGCTCGCCATGTCGTGGGTGATCGAGACCGCGGTCGCGCCGAGGTCGCTGACACACTTCACAATCAGCTCGTTGATGACGTCGGCCATGATCGGGTCGAGGCCGGTCGTGGGCTCGTCGAAGAAGATGATCTCGGGCTCGCGGGCGATGGCGCGGGCGAGCGCCACGCGTTTCTGCATGCCGCCCGACAGTTCCGACGGGAAAAGTTCGCCGATCTCCGGGCCGAGGCCCACGGCGCCGAGCTTGGCGATGGCGATCTCGCGCGCCTGATCCGGCGCCATGCCGTCACTCTGGATCGGCCCGAAGGCGACGTTCTCCCAGACGCGCAGCGAGTCGAACAGCGCACCGCCCTGGAACAGCATGCCGAACTTGCGCATCACGCGCGCGCGGCCGCGGTCGGTGAGATCGCAGGTCTCCTCGCCGTCGACCTTGATGGAGCCACGGTCGGGCTGCATGAGGCCGAGGATGCACTTCAGCAGCACCGACTTGCCCGAGCCGGAGCCCCCGATCACCACCATCGATTCGCCGGGCCCGACGTCGAGGTCGATGCCCTGCAGCACCTTCTTCGGCCCGAAGGCCTTGGTGACGCCGCTCAGCGAGATCTTGGGTGCGATTTGGGGGGAAGCCATGGCCGGGCGGGTCAGCGCGCGAAGAAGGCTTCGGTGATGAAGTAGTTGAAGGTCAGGATCAGGATCGAGGCCGACACCACCGCGTTGGTGGTCGCCATGCCGACACCCTGGGCGCCGCCCTTCGACGTGTAGCCGTGGTAGCAGCCCATCAGCGTGATCAGGAAGCCGAACACGGCGGCCTTCACGAGGCCCGAGAACACGTCCTGGAACTGCAGGAAGTCGACCGTGTTGCGGAGATAGGCCGCGTCATTGAAGTCGAGCTTGTAGACGCCGACGAGGAAGCCGCCGAGCACGCCGATGATGTCGGCGACCAGCACGAGGATCGGCAGGGTGACGATGCCGGCAATCAGGCGCGGCACGACGAGATATTTGAACGGGTTGGTCGAGAGCGTGGTGAGCGCGTCGATCTGCTCGGTGACGCGCATCGTGCCGATTTCGGCAGCCATCGCGGCACCGACGCGGCCGGCGACCATCAGGCCCGCCAGCACCGGGCCGAGCTCGCGGGTCAGCGAGACCACGACGACGTTGGGAATGGCGCTCTCGGCCGAGAAGCGCGCGAAGCCCGTGTAGCTCTGCAGCGCCAGCACCATACCGGTGAAGATCGCGGTGAGGCCGACGACGGGCAGCGAGTAGTAGCCGATCTCCATGATCTGCCGGAGGATCTGCTGGCGGTACCAGGGCGGCTGCACGGCCTGCCGGAGGGCCTGGAAGGCGAAGGCCGTCACGCTGCCGATCGCCTCCAGGAAGGCGAGCGTCATGCGCCCCAGCATCGTGACCAGCGGAATGCTCACGCCGTCTCTCCCGCATCGTCGGCCGGGCCGCCGGCATAGCCGTCGACAT
>SCVT01000320.1 GCA_004296815.1 Reyranella sp.
GCTCGAATCCGGTGCCGTGGACGATGCCGGCGATCGAGAACATCAACGGCCAGGCGATCACCTTGGCCAACAAGCACAAGGACAAGCGCAACCCGAAGGACTGGAAGGGCTTCCGCTTCGCCGTGCCGTTCGACTACTCGATGCACAACTACCTGCTGCGCTACTACGTGGCGGAAGCGGGCCTCGATCCGGACAAGGACATCTCCATCCGCTCCGTGCCGCCACCCGAGATGGTGGCCAACCTGCGCGCCGACAACATCGACGGCTATCTCGGCCCCGACCCGTTCAACCAGCGCGCCGTGTTCGACGGCATCGGCTTCATCCATCTCCTGACCAAGGAGCTGTGGGACGGCCATCCCTGCTGCGCCTTCACCGTCAGCAAGGAGTTCGCGACCCAGAACCCCAACGCCTATCGCGCCCTCTTGAAGTCGATCATCGAGGCGACGGCCTACGCCTCCAAGCAGGAGAACCGCAAGGAGATCGCCAAGGCGATCGCGCCGACCAACTACCTGAACCAGCCCGAGACGGTGCTGGAGCAGATCCTGACCGGCACCTATGCCGACGGGCTGGGCGGCGTGAAGCGCGATCCCAACCGCATCGACTTCGATCCGTTCCCCTGGAACCAGTTCGCCATCTGGATCATGACCCAGATGAAGCGCTGGGGTCAGCTCAAGGGCGACGTCGACTACGCCAAGGTCGCCGCCGACGTCTATCTCGCCACCGACACGGCGAGCATGATGAAGGAGATGGGCCTCACCCCGCCGGATCCGTCGAAGAAGACGATCGTGGTGATGGGCAAGACCTTCGATCCGACCAAGCCGGACGACTATGTGAACAGCTTCGCCATCAAGCGGAGCTGAGAACATGGCGACGCTGAAGAGCTCGCTCGGCCTCAGGGCCGGGCTGCTGTCGCTGCTGATCTTCGCCGCCATCGTGGGCATCTGGCAGATCGCCACGATGCCGGTGGCGGCGACCGGTCCGGCGATGGATCCCGAATACGCCAAGCTGGTGGGCGCCGCGGCGGCCACCGGCTCGAAGTCGGCCATGCCGACGCCGGCCGATATCGGCGCGACGATCTGGAAGCACCTGGTCGATCCGTTCTACGTGCGCGGCAGCAACGACAAGGGCATCGGCATCCAGCTCGCCTATTCGCTGGGCCGCGTGCTGCTGGGCTTCGGCCTCGCGGCGCTCTTCGCCATTCCCTTGGGCTTCCTGATCGGCATGTCGCCGCTGGTCTATCGCGCGCTCGACCCCTTCATCCAGATCCTGAAGCCGGTGTCGCCGCTCGCCTGGATGCCCTTGGCGCTCTACACGATCAAGGACAGCGCCATCTCCTCGATCTTCGTGATTTTCATCTGCTCGGTGTGGCCGATGCTGATCAACACCGCCTTTGGCGTCGGCAGCGTGCGCAAGGAATGGCTGAACGTGGCGCGCACCCTCGAGGTCGGGCCGTTCCGCACCGCCTTCAAGGTGATCCTGCCCGCCGCGGCGCCCACCATCATGACGGGCATGCGCATTTCGGTCGGCATCGCCTGGCTGGTGATCGTCGCCGCCGAGATGCTCGTGGGCGGCACGGGCATCGGCTACTTCGTGTGGAACGAGTGGAACAACCTCTCGATCGCCAACATCGTGACCGCGATCCTGCTGATCGGCCTGGTCGGTCTGCTGCTCGACCAGGGCCTGGCCTGGGCGGCCAAGCTCGTCACCTATCCGGAGTAGAGCCATGGACCACCGACCTCTCATCAGCGTCGAGGGCCTGGGGCGGCGCTTCGGGGACTCGAGCCAACCGGCCGTGTTCGAGGACATCTGGTTCGGCGTCGACAAGGGCGAGTTCTGCTGCCTGATCGGCCACTCCGGCTGCGGCAAGACCACGATCCTGAACGTGCTCGCGGGCCTCGACAGCCCGAGCGAAGGCGCCGTCATCGTCGACAATCGCGAGATCGACGGGCCGAGCCTCGACCGCGCCGTGATCTTCCAAGGGCACGCTCTGCTGCCCTGGCTCACGGTGATGGGCAACATCGCCTTCGCCGTCTCCTCGCGCTGGCCCTCGTGGGACAAGGCCAAGGTGCAGGACCATGCCCGCCGCTTCATCGAGCTGGTGGGACTGAAGGGTGCGGAGAACAAGCGGCCGGCGCAGCTCTCCGGCGGCATGAAACAGCGGGTGGGCATTGCGCGCGCACTCTCCATCCAGCCCAAGATGCTGCTGATGGACGAACCGTTCAGCGCGCTCGACGCGCTGACCCGCGGCATGCTGCAGGACGAGGTGCTGCGCATCTGCGCCGACACCAACCAGACCGTGTTCATGATCACCCACGACGTCGACGAGGCGATCCTGCTCGCCGACAAGATCGTGCTGATGACCAACGGCCCCGGCGCCAAGATCGCCGAGATCGTGGTCAACACCATGCCCAGGAACGAGCGGCACCGGAATGACCTGCACAAACATCCGCAGTACTACGCCATCCGCAATCACCTGGTGGAGTTCCTGGTCAACCGCTCCAGGGCTTTCGACCAGGAGATCGCTGGAAAGAACTACGACCCGCGCCGGCTGAAGCTGGTGAAGCCGGGGCTGGCCGCGGTCAACCCGCCGGCTGAAGTAGTGCCCCTCAGACATTCGAACTGACAACCGGGAGACGACAATGAAACGGGCTGAAGTGACCGAGAAGATCCTGACCGCCAAGCGCATGAAGGAGCTCAGCTGGGAAGAGATCGCCAAGAAGATCGGTGGCGCCTCGAAGATCATCGTCACCGCGGCCTGCATGGGCCAGATGAAGATGACCAAGGAGCAGGCGACCAAGGCCGGCAAGCTGTTCGGCCTCGGCAAGGAAGAGGTCCTGCTGCTGCAGGAGGTCCCGTATCGCGGCTCGCTGCCGCAGATTCCGCCGACCGATCCGTTGATCTACCGCTTCTACGAGCTGGTGCAGGTCTACGGCACGACCTGGAAGGAACTCATCCAGGAGGAGTTCGGCGACGGCATCATGAGCGCCATCGACTTCGACATGACGATGGAGCGCCAGCCCGACCAGAAAGGCGACCGGGTGAAGATCGCGATGTCCGGCAAGTTCCTGGGCTACAAGTCGTACTGACCAGTGTGAGCAAAGGTCCCTCGCTGCGCTCGGGATGACACTGTTGTTGTCACTGCAACCAATGTTGTCATCCCGAGCGTAGCGAGGGATCCTTATTCTGCTGCCAGCTTCCGGGCCGACCTGGGATCGCGCGTGAGCAGGCCGTCGGCGAGGTCGCGGTCGATCATGGAATCGGGCCGTTCTTCGACGCGGCCGAAGCCGGCGCCGCCGCCTACGAACATTTCGACGATGTCGCCCTTGGCGAGATCGATGGCGGCCTTGCTCTTGAGCTCCTCGACCGTGCCGTTGGCGCGGTGGACGCGGCAGTAGCCGCGCTGGCCGGGCTCGCCGCCTAAGAGCCCCTCGGGGGCGAGGCGGAAG
>SCVT01000321.1 GCA_004296815.1 Reyranella sp.
TGATGGGCAAGAGCCGCCCGCACATCGCCAATACGCTGCGGCTCCTCGATCTGCCGGCGTCGGTCCAGGAGATGATCCGGCTCGGACAGCTCTCGGCCGGCCAGGGTCGCGCCCTCATCGGGGTGCCGGATCCGGCGGCCATGGCGGAACGCGCGGTCGAGGAGAAGCTCACCGTCCGCGAACTTGAGCGGCTCTCGGGCGAGCAGAAGCAGGGAGCGAAGCGGAAGGCAGGCAAGGCTCCCGCCCTTCAGGCCCCCAAGAGTGCGGACACGCGCGCACTCGAAAAGCGCATCGAGGAAGCGCTCGGCCTAAAGGTCACGCTCGCATCACGCGGCGGCGAGAAGACCGCCCTCACCCTGGAGATCGCCGATTACGACCAGCTCGATACGGTCGTGGAGAAGCTGACCCGCCGCTAGGCGGCTGCGGCCGGCAGGGGAACCCGCCGCCGACCCGGACGTTGGCCCGGGCATGGCAAGTGAAACGCTGCACGAAGACCCGGACAAGCTTGGTCCGGAAGTCATAGATCGCCATCGTGCGATCGTTTCCCTCATGGAAGAGCTCGAGGCCGTCGACTGGTACGACCAGCGGGCCAAGGCCACCAGCAACGCCGAATTGCGCGCCATCCTCGAGCACAATCGCGACGAGGAGAAGGAACACGCCGCGATGGCGCTGGAGTGGCTGCGCCGCAACGACCCCAAGATGGACGAGCACCTCCGCACCTTCCTGTTCAAGGAGGGCCCGATCACCGAGATCGAAGCCAACATGGGCGCGGAAGGCGGCGACGAAGAAGCGGCCTCCTCCGACGGCAGTCTCGGAATCGGCAGCCTGCGCCAGAAGCTCGACAGGTGACCTGATGAAGAACCATCTTTTTCGTGATCGCGCGCCGATCACCGAGGCCGGCTGGGAAGAGATCGAGAAGGAAGCCAAGCGCACTTTGCGCGCGCTGCTCGCGGCCCGTCGCGTCGTCGACTTCAAGGGCCCGCTGGGTTGGGGCGCATCCGACGTCGAGCTGGGGCGCGCCGATCCGATCGCCGCGCCGCCATCGGCCGCAAGGGTGAAGGCGCGCCTGCGTCGCATCCAGCCGCTGGTCGAGCTGCGCATTCCCTTCGAGGTGAGCCGCGCCGAGCTCGACGCGATCGATCGTGGCGCGCGCGATCCGGATCTCGACGCGGTGACGGCGGCGGCGCGCGAGATCGCCATCGCCGAGGATCGCGCGATCTTCCACGGCTACGAAGCCGCGCACATCACTGGCATCTGCCAGGCGCAGAAGGGAAAGGCCGTGCCGCTCGGCGGCAGCCACGCCGACTATCCTGACGCCGTTGCGGCGGCGCTGAAGAAGCTGCGCGACGAAGGCGTCGAAGGTCCCTTCGCCGTGGTGCTCAGCGAGCAGCTCTACAAGGATCTCACGGCACGCACCGACGGCGGCTATCCGATCCTCAGCCACGTCCAGCGCTTGGTCGACGGCGACGTCCACGCGGCCCCCGGTCTCGACGGCGGCCTGGTGATCTCGCTGCGCGGCGGCGACTTCGAGCTGACGGTCGGCCAGGATTTCTCGATCGGCTACGTCGAGCACACCGCCGACGTCGTGCGGCTCTACATCGAGGAGAGCTTCACTTTCCTCGTCCTGTCGCCGCAGGCGGCGATCCCTCTCAGCATTTCAGCATCGAAAAAGCGCTGACGCGCTATCGCCGGCCCCTACCTTCTGGCGCGGGCGTTGCGCGCGGCCTGGGCGAGACCGAGACAGAGACGCCGCGCGATTGCCTCGTCGGGCAGGCCGGTGCGCTTGCATTCGATCTCGGCATCGAGGATGCGCGAAAGCGCAGCGCTGAGGCGCGGCAGCGGCCAGCCTCTGAGATGACGCTCGAAGCGCTGGCGCACCGGACCACCGCGCGGCAGCCCTCGCGCCTTGAACATCGCCGATTCGAGATTGCCGCCCTTGGACGCGTGCGACGACACGATATGGAGCTGGTCGACGTGCCGCTGCAGGGAGCGCACGAGCTGCACCGGGTTGCCGCCCTCGGCGAACACACGATCGAGCGCGCGGTCGAGCGCGACCGGCTCGCCGTCGAAGGTGGCTGCGATCACGTCGTCGATGCCGATCGAAGCGGTGTCGCCCAGCACCGCCATGGCGTCTTCCAGGGTCACCGTCTTGCCGGAGTCAGTGCCCTTGTAGAGCATCAGCTTGTCGATCTCGCTGCGGGTCTGGCCGCGGTCGCCGCCCAGCCGCTCGACGATCCATTCCAGCGCATCGGGCTCGACGCCGAGGCCGAGTGCCCGCGCCGAGCTCTCGACCAGTCCTTCGAGGGCCGCTTCGTTGTCCATGTAGCAAGGCACCGCCGCGAGCGTGGGCTCGGTCTCGGCGAGCGTGCGGAGCGTCGAACGCGGCGTCAGGTTGCCGCCCTCGACGATGATCAGCGCATCGCCGGCCGGTGCGGCAGCCAGGTTCTCGAGCGCGGTCGCCGATTCCTCGCCGGCCGGTCGCACGCGGATCACGCGGCGGCCGCCCATCAGCGACATGGCGCCGAACTCATCGGCCAGGCGTGCCGGGTCACCCTTCAGCGTGTCGCCCGCGATGTCGACGACGCGGAACGGATCCTTGAGGTCCTCGCAGATCGTCTTGGCCAGCGCCGCCGCGCGCTCGGCGACCAGCCCGTCGTCATTGCCGTAGATCACCACGCCCCGGATCTTGGGATCCGGCTTCTTGAGGAAAGCCTCGACCTGGCGCGCTTCGATCTTCACGCCGTGATCATACCACGACGTTGACGATGCGGTTGGGGACGACGATCACGCGCTTGGGCGTTTTGCCGTCGAGGCCGCGGACGAGTTCGGGCAGCGCCAGCGCCGCCTTCTCCGCGACATCCTTCGGCGCGTCCTTCGCGAGCGCGATCGTGCCGCGCAGCTTGCCGTTGAGCTGGACGGCGACGGTGACGGTGTCGTCGACCAGCAGCGCGTCCTCGGCCATCGGCCAGGGCGAGTCGGCAAGCAGGCTCTTGTGGCCCAGCGACTGCCACAGCTCCTCGGCGAGATGTGGCGTCATCGGCCCGATCAGGCGCACGAAGATCTCCAGCGCCTCGCGCAGCGCCCACTTGGTGCTGTCGTCCTTGGCCTCGACCGAATCGATCGTGTTGGCGAACTCGTAGAGCCGCGCCACCGCCTTGTTGAAGTGGAAGGCTTCGATGTCGGTCGAGATGCCGGCGATCGACTTGTGCGCCGCGCGGCGCAGCGCCGTCGCCGCCTCCGAGAAGGTCGCGGGCTTCGCTGTGCCGGCCGCCGGCAGGCCCTCGATCGCCGTCGAGGCGATGCGGAACAGCCGCTGCTGGAAACGCCAGGCGCCGGTGACGCCGGCCTCGGTCCACTCGAGGTCGCGCTCGGGCGGGCTGTCGGACAGCATGAACCAGCGCGCGGTGTCGGCGCCGTAATCGCGGATGATCTCGTCCGGGTCGACGACGTTCTTCTTCGACTTGGACATCTTCTCCGAGCGGCCGACCTCGACCGGGCTCTTGTCGGAGAGACGCACGACCTTGCCGCCGTCGAGACGCTCGATCTCTTCCGGCGTCAGCCAGGTGCCGTCGTTCGCGCGATAGGTCTCGTGGCAGACCATGCCCTGGGTGAAGAGCCCGTCGAACGGCTCGTCGCGGCTGGTCATCTGGACTTCGCGCATGGCGCGCGTCCAGAAGCGCGAATAGAGCAGGTGCAGGATCGCGTGCTCGACGCCGCCAATATACTGGTCGACCGGCATCCAGTAGTGGTTCTCCTCGCGGTCGAACGGCGCGGTCGCGAGATGCGGCGAGGTGAACCGGTCGAAGTACCAGCTCGAGTCGATGAAAGTGTCGAACGTGTCGGTCTCGCGCCGAGCGGGCTTACCGCAGGTCGGGCACGGCACGTGCTTCCAGGTCGGGTGGCGGTCGAGCGGATTGCCGGGACGGTCGAAGGTGACGTCGTCGGGCAGCTCGACCGGCAGGTCCTTGTCGGGCACCGGCACGACACCGCAGCTCTCGCAATGGATCGCCGGGATCGGGCAGCCCCAGTAGCGCTGGCGCGAGACCAGCCAGTCGCGCAGGCGGTACTGGATGGTGCCCTTGCCGACGCCGATCTCCTCCAGACGCGCGATCACCTTCGCATTCGCGTCCTCGACGCCGAGGCCATCGAGGAAGTCGGAATTCACGATCACGCCGTCCTCGATGAACGGTGCGGCCGCGATGTCGATCTTGGCGCCGTCCGCCGGCGCCACGACCTGAAGGATCGGCAGGCCGTACTTGGTCGCGAACTCGTGGTCGCGCTCGTCGTGGCCGGGGCAGCCGAAGATCGCGCCCGTGCCGTACTCCATCAGCACGAAGTTCGCGGCATAGACGGGCACGGTCTTGCCGGGCACCAGCGGATGCCTGGCCAGCAGCGGCAGCTTGTAGCCCTGCTTTTCGGCGGTCTCGACCTCGGCCGCGGCCGTGCCGGTCTTGCGGCATTCGGCGACGAAGCGCTGCAGGCCGGGATCGTCCTTGGCGAGCTCGGCGGTCAGCGGATGCTCGGCCGACAGCGCCATGAACGAGGCGCCGTAGAGCGTGTCGGGACGCGTGGTGAAGATCTCGAGCTTGCCGCGATCGGCACCGGAGGAGTCGGTGAGCTGCCAGAAGACACGCGCGCCGCGGCTCTTGCCGATCCAGTTCGCCTGCATCAGGCGGACCTTCTCCGGCCAGCGCTCGAGCGTGTCGAGGCGGCTCAGCAGCTCGTCGGCGAAGTGGGTGATCTTGAGGTTCCACTGCGTGAGCTTGCGGCGCTCGACGGGCGCGCCGGTGCGCCAGCCCTTGCCCTCGATCACCTGCTCGTTGGCCAGCACCGTGTTGTCGACGGGATCCCAGTTGACCCAGGCTTCCTTGCGGTAGGCGAGGCCGGCCTTCCAGAAGTCGAGGAACATCTTCTGCTGGTGGCGGTAGTAGGTCGGATCGCAGGTCGCGAGCTCGCGGCTCCAGTCGAGCGACAGGCCCATCGACTTGAGCTGCGCCTTCATGGTGGCGATGTTCTCGTAGGTCCACTTCTTGGGGTGAACCTTCTTCTCCATGGCGGCGTTCTCGGCCGGCAGGCCGAACGCGTCCCAGCCCATGGGATGCAGCACGTTGAAGCCCTTGGCGCGCTTGTAGCGCGCGATCACGTCGCCCTGCGTGTAGTTGCGCACGTGGCCCATATGAATGCGCCCCGACGGATAGGGGAACATCTCGAGGACGTAGTACTTGGGCCGCGCCTTATCCATCGCGGCCTTGAAGGTCTGGCGCTCCTCCCAGGCCTTCTGCCACTTGGCTTCGGTTTCGCGGAAGTTGTAGCGCACGGTGGGTGCTGCAGGGGCAGCGGGCGTCGAAGACACGGAGATGTTCCCGAAAAAGACTGAGGCCGCAGCGGATGCCCGCTACGGCCTCTCACGTCAAGTTATTGGCGTTCGAAACCGCGTCAGGAGCCGCCTGCAATGCGAAGCTGGCGCGCGCGAGTCAGGATCGCGTTCTCGATATCGATGTTGGTGCGGGGATCGACCTGGGCGTCGACCCAGTTGCCGCCCCGGGGCGCGGTCTGCTGCTTGAAGACGGCAACCCGGACGCCGTCGGCCCGCAGCTCGCGGTCGAGAATGGTCACCTGGACCTTCATGCGCTCGTTCGGCGTCTCGGACGGCGTGTACCAGTCGGTGATGATGACCCCGCCGAACGGATCGGCCGAAACCAGCGGGATGAAATTGATGGTGTCGAGGGAGGCCCGCCACAGGTAGGCGTTCACGGCCACACCGGTGCCGCTGCCGGAGTCGTCCTTCTTGTCGGCCTTGGATCCGAACAGGCCGCCCGGACCGAAGAGAGAGCCCTGCTCCTGGGTGCGCCCGCCCAGTCCTTGGCGGACATCGGACTTGCTGCGGTCGCCCGATGGCCCGGTGGCCCTCTCGTACCTGCTGCTTTCGTCGGCACAGGCGCCCAGGCCGACGGCCAGGACCGCAATTGCGGCAATGCTCAGAAATCTGGACGGTCCCGTCATGGAATGGCGCCTTGTCTTCCCATTGACCGCAATCCCGCGGCGGAGGCAGTGGCGGACCATAAGCTCAACAAGCCGTGAACTGCAAGCGGCGGGGCAATATGACACAATAAGTCCTC
>SCVT01000322.1 GCA_004296815.1 Reyranella sp.
CTGCCATCCAACTGGTCGGAGACCTACGCCACCGCCGACATCGTCGAATACGACGGCGAGAAGCGCGTGAAGATCGGCCGCGAATTCCTGCACCGCAGCCGGCCGAACGGGGCGACGCGGCCGCTCTGAGCCGCGGGATCATGCCCATCCATTGGACCATCGACTCGAGCGAGCGGCTGCTCACCGTCGTCGCCGAGGGCGACGTCACGCGCAGCGATGCCGACGCATTCCTGGAAGTCCTGGAGGGCGGGTTCGTGGCCTATCGCAAGCTGTTCGACGGCACGAACGGCGAGACGTCGATGACCGGCGAGGACTTCATGGCGATCGGCGCCCGGATCCGTGCCGGGCATCTCAAGGGGCCTGTCGGCGCCTTGGCCGTCGTGCTGTCGCAGGACAAGGCCAAGCTGGTGTCGCGCGTACTGGGCATCATGGCGACGGCCCGGCGCCCGATGCGGTTGTTCGACGATGTGGAAGAGGCGAGGCGCTGGATCGTCGCGCAGCCGCACGAGTAGGCACAACGAGCAGGTCTCGTCAGCCCACCACGAAGCTCTGGTACATGAACTGCAGGTCCTGGCTTTCCTGCGGCGTGATCTCGCCATCGAGCACGCGCGCCTCCCAGGTCCGGAGCTTGCGCTTGATCTCCTGCGGCGTGCGCGGGCTCAGCAGCACCATGAAGAACTGCTCGTGCGGAGAGAGATCGCGCTCGCGCCGGTAGCCGAAGGGCCCGGCGCTGACCGCGCGGGGCAAGGGCACCGGGGCGGGCTCGGGGGCAGGGCGCGGCAGCGCGCCGGCGTCGATCACGTCGTCCCAGGTGAGTCCTGCCTCGCGGACCATGGCCGACGCGAGCTTGGCGGCCGCCAGCGCTTCCTGGGCGTGGCTGCTGTCCAGTATCTCGAGGACCTTCACGAGGGTCGTGCGGTTGAACGTCGACAAGAGGGGTGTGCCTTTGACTATTTTATGAGGACCCGGCACTAAGTACCTACAAGATATAGATGGAAAAGCCTTGGATCAAGCCAAGAGCCCTGACCCCCACAACCCGTTCCCGGCCTATCTCGCGGGCCTCGCCACCTGGTTCGTGCCGCTCGGCATCCAGATGGTCCTGTTCCCGTGGCTGGTCGCGGTGGTGCTGCGCATGGACGCCTTTGCCGTCGGCGTCGCGCAGGCCGCCGTCATGGCGCCGTCGCTGCTCTTCCTGCCGCTCGGCGGGCTGGTGGCGGATCGCGGCAACCCGCGGCAGCTCCTGCTGCGCTACCACCTGCTCTATGCCGCGCCGCCGCTGGCGCTCGCCGTCGTGCTGTGGACAGGCGGCCTCAGCTATCCGCTGCTGATCGCCTACGGCATCGCGGCCGGCGCGATCGGCGCTTTCGCCATCCCGACCCGCGACGCGCTGCTGCCGGTCGTGGCCCGCAAGGGCGCGCTCCCCAGGGCCGTCGCGCTCGCGACAGCGCTGCAGTTCGGCGGCCAGCTCGTCGGCATCGCCTTCGCCTCGACGGCCGACCGCTTCGGCGCCGTGCCGCTCCTCGTGCTGCATGCGGCCATGGTGTTGGCCGGCTGCTTCTTCGTGCGCCGCCTGCCCGATCCGCCGCCGCATCCGCCGGTCGAGCATCCGGGCTTCTGGCGCTCGGTCGGCGAGGGCGTCTCGGCGGCGGGCAAGTCCGACCAGATCTGGCCGGTGCTGCTGCTGAACTTCGGCGTCGGCATCTTCTATGTCGGCCCGTTCATGGCGGTGCTGCCGCTCGCCATCCGCGATCACTATGGCGGCGGCGCCGCCGAACTCGCCTACACGAACCTCGCCTTCTGGGCGGCGACCATCGTGGCCAGCATGGCGCTGGTCGGTCTCGCGCGTCGGGTGACCTTGCGTGGCCGCTTGGTCGGGCTCGCCGTGCTGGTGGGTGCCTTCGTGCTGATCGCGCTCGCCTTGCTGCCGTCGTTCCCGGTGTTCGTGGCGCTGAACTTCGTGTGGGGCATCGGCGCCGGCATCACCATGACCCAGAGCCGCACGGTCGTGCAGATCGTGGCCCCGGCGACCCATCGCGCACGGCTGATGTCGCTGTTCCAGCTGGGCCTGAGCGGCGGCGGCCCGATCGGGGCGTTCCTGACGGGCTCGATCTGCGCGGTGTGGGGCCTGCAGGCGGCGATGCTGCTGCCTGCCGGCGCGATGATCCTGCTGATCCTGGTGGTGCTGTTCCGCTCGCGGCTATGGACGATGCGGACGGTCGAGTAGCTATTCGGCGGCTGCTTTCGAGGCGAGGCCGAGCGTCTGCCAGACATCCTGCAGGGCCACCACGAGGCGTGTCATGTCCTCGTCGCCGTGCAGCGGCGTCGGCGTCAGACGCAGCCGTTCGGTGCCGCGCGGCACGGTCGGGTAGTTGATCGGCTGCACGTAGATTGCGTGGCGCTCCATCAGGAGGTCGCTCGCCTGCTTGCAGAGCGCGGCATCGCCCACGAACACGGGCACGATGTGCGTGACCGACGGCATGACCGGCAGGCCGGCGGCGGTGAGGCGGCGCTTGAGCGTCGCGGCGCGCTCCTGGTGGCGAGTGCGCAGCTCGGTGCTGCCGCTGACCAGCCGGACACTGGCGAGTGCGGCGGCCGCGATCGCGGGCGGCAGGGACGTGGTGAAGATGAAGCCCGCGCCGCAGGAGCGCACGAAGTCGACGGTCGCCGCGGTCGAGGCGATGTAGCCGCCGACGACGCCGAATGCCTTGGCGAGCGTGCCCTGCACGATGTCGACCTTGGCCAGCACGCCGTCACGCTCGGCGACGCCCGCGCCACGCGCGCCGTACATGCCGACGGCATGGACCTCGTCGAGGTAGGTGAGCGCGTTGTAGCGCCGGGCGACATCGCAGATCTCGCCGATCGGCGAGACGTCGCCATCCATCGAATAGACCGACTCGAAGGCCACGATCTTGGGCGTCTTCGGATCGGCCGTGGCCAGCAGCTCCTCGAGATGGCCGACGTCGTTGTGGCGGAAGATCTTGCGCACGGCGCCCGAGTGGCGGATGCCGGCGATCATCGAGGCGTGGTTGAAGGCGTCGGAGTAGAGCTCGCAGCCCGGCAGCATGGCGCCGAGCGTCTGCAGCGTGGTCTCGTTGGCGACGTAGCCCGAGGTGAAGACCAGCGCGGATTCCTTGTCGTGGAGCTTCGCCAGCTCGCGCTCGAGCGCAGCGTGGAGCGTGTTGGTGCCGGAGATGTTGCGCGTACCGCCGGCGCCCGACCCCTGGGCGCCGATCGCGGCCTGCATGGCCTCGACGACCGCGGGATGCTGGCCCATCGCGAGATAGTCGTTGCTGCACCAGACGGTGACGTCGCGCGGCGCTTCGCCCTCGCGATGGAAACGCGCGCGCGGGAAGGCACCGGCGATGCGCTCAAGTTCGGCGAAGACGCGATAACGCCCCTCGTCGCGCAGCCGGTCGAGATGTCCGGCGAAGAAAGCCTGATAGTCCATTCGCTGCCTGCTCCCGCGCCCGGATTTTAGTCCGCTACGCTCGGAACAGCAGGCGCATTTTGGTCGCGGTCTCGTGAGTGATGTTGCGAGTCGCTCGCAACATCAGGTGCTTTACGTCAGCAGCGGCACGACCACGGCGACGGAGAGGAACAGTGAGACGTAGAGGAGGGGCAGGGCGCCCAGCCAGCGCGTCGTGTTCGGCAAGCTGTCCCAATAACGGAGCGTCGGGATGCCGGCCCACACCGCGCACAGGAAGCCTGCAATCCAGAACAGGACGGCGAGCGGGATGGCGAGGTTCGAGGGATCGTTGGTGCCGGTCGCGATGCCGAGCCCCACGAAGGCCGGCGGCACGGCCGCGGTGAACCAGGCCACCGCCCAGATCGCGCGATTGCGGATGCGCCGGCCGGTGCCGAACGGCGGCTCCGGCACGCTCTCAGCGCCGGAGCCGTCGGGGTTTCGGCTCATGTCAGCCCTTGAAGTGGCCTTCGGCCTTGAGCTCGGCCTGTGCGGCATCGAACGCCTGGCGCAGGCGGCCGAACAGGTCGGCGAGCTCGGTCTCGTTGATGACCAGCGGCGGGCAGATCGCGACGCGGTCGCCCATGTTGCGGATGAAGAGGCCGCGCGACACCGCGTGATTGTAGACCTTGGTGCCGGCGACGCCGACGCCGCCGAGCTCGAACGGCGCCTTGGTCTTCTTGTCGGCGACGATCTCGATCGCGCCCATCATGCCGATGCTCATCGCCTCGCCGACCAGCGGATGGTCGGCGAACGACTGGACATGCTTGGTGAAGATCGGCGCCATGCGCTTGGCGTGACCGAACAGGTCGGTCTCGTCGTAGATCTTCTGCGCCTCGAGGGCGACGGCGGCAGCCACCGGGTGGCCGGAGTAGGTGAAGCCGTGGCCCCAGGTGCCGATCTTCGAGGCCTCGCTGGTCAGCGCCTGATAGACCTTCTCGTTGATCATCACCGCCGAGATCGGCAGGAACGACGCCGACAGCGCCTTGGCGCAGGTCAGGATGTCCGGCGTGATGCCCATCGTCTGGCTGCCCCAGACATTGCCGGTGCGACCGAAGCCGCAGATCACCTCGTCGGCGATGAACAGCATGTCGTACTTCTTGCAGACCGCCTGGATCTTCTCGTAGTAGCCCTTGGGCGGAACGATCACGCCGCCGGCGCCCATCACGGGCTCGGCGATCATGGCCGCGACCTCATCGGCGCCGCCTTCCTTGATGATCAGCTCCTCGAGTTCCTGCGCGCAGCGCGTCGCGAACTGCTCCTCGGTCTCGCCGTCCTTGCCGAAGCGATAGAAGTGCGGGCAGCTCGTGTGGATGATGCCCTGGATCGGCAGGTCGAAGGAGCGGTGGTTGGTCGGCAGGCCGGTGAGGCTGCCCGACGCCACGGTGATGCCGTGGTAGCCCTTGATGCGGCCGACGATCTTCTTCTTCTTCGGCCGGTCGAGCGCGTTGTTCATGTACCACACCATCTTCACGACGGTGTCGTTGGCCTCGGAGCCGGAGTTGGCGAAGAACACCTTCGACATCGGCACCGGCGCCATCGACTTGAGCTTCTCCGCGAGGTTGATCGCGGGCTCGTGGGAGCGGTGGTTGAAGGCGTGATAGAAGGGCAGCTGCTTCATCTGCTCGTAGGCGACCGTCGCGAGCCGCTCGTTGCTGAAGCCCAGCGCCGCCGACCAGAGGCCGGCCATGCCCTCGATGTATTCCTTGCCGTCATCGTCCATGACGTAGACGCCGCGGCCGCGCACGATGGTGAGCGGACCGCTCTCCTCGTGCTTCTTGAAGTTGGTGTAGGGGTGGAGATGGTGCGCGATGTCGCGCGACGCGTTGGAATTGCCGCGGAAGCTGCGAGAAACGTCGTTCATGGCCTACCCCTGGTACTGAGAAGCCCGCACGATAACCCTCGTCAGGCCTAAGTCCACTCTATCTCCCCATGCAAATTTTTTGTGCAATTGACGCAGTCTCAGAGCCGGTGCAACGTGCTGGCAGGTATGCGCCTGTGCACTGGCTACCGGTCGGGGACCGGTCCTTCGGCCGTGCGCAGTAGCGCTTTGAGAGGGTGGAGCAACATGCACTTCAATTTGCGGCATTCGCTTGCGATGACGGCGCTCGCCTGTGCGACGCTTTCGGTCGCACCGGCCGTCGAGGCCAAGACGTTCAAGTGGGCCAACTCGGGCGACGTGAGCTCGATGGATCCCTACGCGCGGCAGGAGACCTTCCTGCTCACGTTCAACTCCAACATCTACGACCCGCTGATCCGCCGCGACAAGGATCTCAAGCTCGAGCCCGCGCTCGCGACCAAGTGGGGCCAGAGCGACCCGACCACCTGGTTCTTCGACATCCGTCCCAACGTGAAGTTCCATGACGGCACGCCGCTGACGGCCGACGACATCGTCTTCTCGCTCAACCGCGCCAACGGCCCGGGCTCGAACATGGGCTCGAACTTCGTGTCGGTGAAGGAGATCAAGAAGGTCGGCGACAACCGCGTCGAGGTCACGACCAAGTATCCCGACCCTCTGCTGGCCGACAAATGGGCGGCGATCGGCATGATGTCGAAGGCGTGGGCCGAGAAGAACAACGCCGTGAACTCGGCGGACATGACGAAGAACGAAGAGAACTTCGCCACCCGCAACGCCATGGGCACCGGCCCCTTCATGCTGAAGGAGCGCAAGGCCGGCGAGCGCACGGTCCTCGTCCCGAACCCCAACTGGTGGGACAAGCCGGTCCATAACCTGACCGAGGTGATCTTCACCCCGGTGGCCAACCCGGCGACCCGCGTCGCCGCCCTCAAGGCGGGCGACATCGACATGACCTACGAGGTCCCGCCGGCCGACACCGAGAGCCTCAAGAAGGAGGCCAACGTCAAGGTGCTGGAAGGCCCCGAGACGCGCGTCGTGTTCCTCGGCTTCGACCAGGAGCGTCCTGAGCTCCTCGAGTCGAACGTCAAGGGCAAGAACCCGTTCAAGGACAAGAAGGTCCGCGAGGCCATCCACCGCTCGGTCGACGTCGACGCGATCAAGCGCACCGTCATGCGCGGCCAGTCGTTCCCGACCAACCTGATGGTGGCGCCGGGCATCAACGGCTACACGAAGGACCTCGACAAGCGGCCGGCGCTGCTCAAGCCGGAAGAGGCCAAGAAGATGCTCGCCGATGCGGGCTATCCGAACGGCTTCGAGGTCGGCATGGACTGCCCGAACGACCGTTACGTCAACGACGAGAAGATCTGCCAGGCCGTCGTGGCGATGCTGGCGAGGATCGGCGTGAAGGTGAATCTCCGCGCCCAGACCCGCAACCTCTACTTCGCCAAGATCCTGCGCAAGGCGGACCTGTCGCCGGGCGAGACGAGCTTCTACATGCTCGGCTGGTCGCCGGCCCAGACCTACGACGTGCACAACGTCTTCGAGGCGCTGATCCAGACCCCGAACAAGACGACGAAGAAGGGTCAGTTCAACGCCGGCGGCTACTCCAACCCCGCGCTCGACAAGCTCGCCGATGCCATGGAGCAGGAGACCGACAAGGCCAAGCGCGACGCCATGATCAAGGACGCGACGAAGCTCTATGTCGACGACTTCGCCTACATCCCCCTGCACCAGCAGGCGGTCGTGTGGGCGGCTCGCAAGAACATCGACCTGGTCCAGCTCGCGGACAATTCCTTCCCGCTGCGCTTCGTCAACGTGAAGTAGACCTGAAACGCGACCGGCCCCGGCTGCAGGACATGCAGCCGGGGCCGGTTCCGTTCTGGCGTCTTTCCTGCTAGGCCTGCCCTCAGGCCGACAATCATCAGATGCTCGCATTCATCCTAAGACGAATCCTGCAATCGATCGCCGTCCTGCTGGCGGTCGGATTGGTGGCATTTTCCCTGTTCCGCTACGTCGGCGACCCGATCAACGCGATGGTCGGCCAGGACACGACCATGGAACAGCGCGAGGAGCTTCGGCAGAAGCTCGGCCTGAACGATCCCGCGCCCATCCAGTTCGCGAAGTTCATCGCCAACGCCGCACGCGGCAATTTCGGCCTGTCCTACCGGACCTCCGAGCCGGTCGGCCGCATGATCCTCGAGCGCATGCCGGCGACGCTGGAACTGTCCTTCTGTGCCGCCCTGTTCGCCCTGTTCGTCGGCGTGCCGATGGGGGTCTACACCGGCCTCTATCCCAGGCATTGGACGAGCCGGCTGCTGCAGGCGATCTCGCTGATCGGCATCTCGCTGCCGACCTTCCTGATCGGCATCCTGCTGATCCTGATCTTCGCCGTCTCGCTCCACTGGCTGCCGTCGTTCGGCCGCGGCCAGACCGTGCAGATCGGCTGGTGGACGACCAACTTCCTCACCGTGAAGGGCCTGCAGGCGCTGATCCTGCCGTCGATCACGCTCGGCCTGTTCCAGCTCACCCTGCTGATGCGGCTGGTGCGTTCGGAGATGCTCGAGGTGATGCGCGCCGACTACATCAAGTTTGCGCGTGCCCGTGGCCTCACCAACCGCGCCATCAACTTCGGCCATGCGCTCAAGAACACGCTGGTGCCGGTCATCACGGTGACCGGCCTGCAGCTCGGCGCGCTGATCGCCTTCGCGATCGTCACCGAGACCGTGTTCGCGTGGCCGGGCGTCGGCCAGCTCTTCATCCAGTCGGTGCAGTTCTCCGACATCCCGGTGATGGCGGCCTACCTGCTGTTGATCGGCCTGCTCTTCGTCCTGATCAACCTCACGGTCGATCTCCTCTACTTCGCCGTCGACCCGCGCCTGCGCGGCGGCGGCCTCGCGCGTGCGGGTGGGCACTGATATGGCCGGCTGGCTGCATCGCTTCACCGACAGCGACATCTGGTGGAGCTTCAAGTCCTCGCCGATGACGGTGGCGGCCACCGTCGTCACCTTCCTGATCATTGCGATCTCCTTCCTCTCGCCGATCCTGGCGCCGCACACGCCATTCGACCCGGCAACGCTCAGCCTCAGCGACGGGCTGAAGCCGCCCGTCCTGATCTCGTCCGACGGCGACTGGACCTTCCCGCTCGGCACCGACGACCAGGGCAGGGACATCCTGTCCTCGATCATGTACGGCACGCGGCTGTCGCTGGTCGTGGGCTTCGCTTCGGTCGTGGTGGCGATGTTCATCGGCATCACGCTCGGCCTGGTCAGCGGCTACTTCGGCGGCACGATCGACGCCGTCATCATGCGCATCGCCGACGTCCAGCTCACCTTCCCGGCGATCCTGGTCGCGCTCCTGATCGACGGCATCGTGCGCACCGTGATCTCGGTGAAGCGCCACGACGAGATCGCGCTGTTCGTGATCGTGGGCGCGATCGGCCTCAGCTTCTGGGTCCAGTACGCCCGCACCGTGCGCGGCTCGGTCATGGTCGAGAAGAACAAGGAATATGTTCAGGCGGCCCGCGTGATCGGGCTCCCGCCGGTGCTGATCATGGTGCGCCACGTGCTGCCGAACGTCACCGGCCCCGTGCTGGTGATCGCCACGATCAATCTCGGCCTCGCCATCATCACCGAGGCGACACTGTCGTTCCTGGGTGTCGGCCTGCCGTCGACCGAACCGTCGCTCGGCACGCTGATCCGCCTCGGAAACGAGGTGCTGCAGTCCGGCGACTGGTGGATCACGGTGTTCCCGGGTGTCACGCTCGCGGCGCTGGTGCTGGCCGTCAATCTCCTGGGCGACTGGTTGCGCGACGCCCTCAACCCGAAATTGCGATAGACTCGGACCCGATGGCCGCCGCATCAAACAATCCCCCGCTTCTCGAGGTCAAAAACCTCCGGGTGGAGTTCCCGACCCGCCGCGGCACCTTGCTGGCGGTCGACGACGTCTCCTTCGACATCGCGCCCGGCGAGGTGCTGGGCGTGGTGGGCGAGTCCGGTGCCGGCAAGTCGCTGACCGGCAACGCCATCATCGGCCTGCTCGAGCCGCCCGGCCGCATCGCCGGCGGCGAGATCCGCCTGGAAGGGCGGCGCATCGACAACCTGCCCTACGAGGAGATGCGCAAGGTCCGCGGCGCGCGTATCGGCGCGATCTTCCAGGACCCGCTGACGAGCCTCAATCCGCTCTATTCGGTCGGCCGCCAGCTCGTCGAGACCATTCAGACGCACCTGCCGCTGTCGGGCAGCCAGGCCCGCGCCCGGGCACTCGATCTCCTGAAGGAAGTCGGCATCCCGGGCGCCGAGATGCGCATCGACCACTATCCGCATCAGTTCTCCGGCGGCATGCGCCAGCGGGTGGTGATCGCGCTGGCGCTCTGCGCCGGACCGCGGCTGATCGTGGCGGACGAGCCCACGACCGCGCTCGACGTCTCGATCCAGGCGCAGATCATCGCGCTCCTGAAGCGGCTCTGCCGCGAGCACGGCACCGCGGTGATGCTGGTCACCCACGACATGGGCGTGATCGCCGAGACCGCCGATCGCGTGGCCGTCATGTATGCTGGCCGCATCGCCGAGATCGGGCCGGTGCGCGACGTGGTCAAGCACGCCCAGCACCCCTACACCAAGGGCCTGATGGGCTCGATTCCGAGCCTCGGCGTGCGCACCGAGCGGTTGACCCAGATCGATGGCGCCATGCCGCGGCTCACCGAGATCCCGAAGGGCTGCGCCTTCAACCCACGCTGCACGGTGCTCGGCCAGCGCTGCATGGTCGAACGGCCCGAGCTGATGGCGGCGGGGGCTAGTCGTGCGGCCTGCTGGCATCACGATCGTGGCGGCGTCGGCCAACCTGTCGCGAAGGAGACCGTCAATGCCTGACGGCAGCCCCCGCGAATTCGTCCGCCTCGAAGGGCTGAAACGCTACTTCGACGTCTCGCCGCCCTGGCTGGTGCGTGCCATCGAGGGCCGGCCGCGCCAGATCGTGCAGGCGGTCGACGGCGTCGACATCGAGATCGCCAAGGGCGAGACATTCTCGCTGGTGGGCGAGTCGGGCTGCGGCAAGTCGACAGTCGCCCGTCTCGTGGTCGGCCTGTTCCCGCCGACCGACGGCCGCATCGAGTTCGACGGCAACGACATGGCCCAGCGCCGCAGCGGCGCCGATACCGCCGCGCTCCGCCGGCGCATGCAGATGATCTTCCAGGACCCGTACGCCAGCCTCAATCCGCGCTGGCGCGTGTTCGACATCATCGCCGAGCCGATCCGGGCCTTCGGCCTGTCGAGCGACAAGGCCGATCTCGAGAAGCGGGTGGGCGACCTGCTGCGCCAGGTGCGTCTCACGCCGGCCGACGGCCGCAAATATCCGCACGAATTCTCGGGCGGCCAGCGCCAGCGCATCTCAATCGCCCGCGCGCTCGCCAGCGAGCCGGAATTCCTGGTGTGCGACGAGCCGACCTCGGCGCTCGACGTGTCGGTGCAGGCGCAGATCCTGAACCTGATGGTCGATCTGCAGCGCCGCCTGCAGCTCACCTACCTGTTCATCAGCCACAACCTGGCGGTCGTCTATCACATCTCCACGCGTGTCGGCGTGATGTACCTCGGCCGCCTGGTCGAGGTGGCGCCGACCGAGACTCTCTTCACGCGACCCAAGCACCCCTACACGCGGATGCTGCTCGACACGATCCCCGACCTCGACATGACCGGCCGCCAGCGCAGCCCGGTCGGCGGCGAGGTGCCGAGCCCGATCAATCCACCCTCGGGCTGCTCGTTCCATCCGCGTTGTCCGTACGCGAACGATCGCTGCAAGAGCGAACGGCCGAAGGCGCTCCCCATCGAAGGGGGTACGGTCGCCTGCCACGCGATCGAGGAAGGCCGGCTTCCCGTCGAGGAACGCAGCTACGCCGCTGCCGCGCGTTAGGCGCGCCGCAAACTTCTTGCACGGCGCCTGATCTGCATCGGTGCATGAGCGCCGTGCTTGACGCTACCTGTCGTATCCGTACGATCCTCGGCCACATTCTTTTGGAGATTTTTGATGCCGGTCATCAACCGCATTGCCTCGTTTCATAAGGACATGACCGCGTGGCGCCATGACATCCACAGCCATCCGGAAACGGCCTTCGAGGAAGTGCGGACCGCCGACGTGGTGGCGGAGAAGCTGAAGAGCTTCGGCATCGAGATCCATCGCGGCCTCGCCAAGACCGGCGTGGTCGGCGTGCTGCGGTCGGGCAATTCCAAGCGGGCGATCGGGCTGCGCGCCGACATGGACGCGCTCGACGTCCACGAGACCAACGAGTTCGCCCACAAGTCGACGATCCCCGGCAAGATGCACGCCTGCGGCCATGACGGCCACACGGTGATGCTGCTGGGCGCGGCGAAGTACCTGGCAGAGACCAAGAACTTCGACGGCACGGTCTACTTCATCTTCCAGCCGGCCGAGGAGAACGAGGGCGGCGGCCGCGTGATGGTGGAAGAGGGGCTGTTCGAGAAGTTCCCGGTCGAGGGCGTCTACGGCATGCACAACATCCCGGGCATCCCGGTCGGCAAGTTCGCCGTCCGTCCCGGTCCGATGATGGCAGCCTACGACATATTCGAGGTCGTGCTGAAGGGCGTCGGCGGCCACGGCGCGATGCCGCATCACACGATCGATCCGGTCGTGGTCGGCGCCCATATCGTGACGGCGCTGCAGTCGATCGTGGCGCGCAACGTCGACCCGATGGACACCGCCGTCGTCTCGACGACGCAGATCCATGCCGGCGACGCCTGGAATGTCATCCCGCAGGAGTGCGTGCTGCGCGGGACCGTCCGCACCTTCAAGAAGCCGGTGCAGGACATGATCGAGAAGAACATCGAGAAGATCTCGCGCAGCGTCGCCGCGGGCTTCGGCGCCGAGGTCGTGAAGTGGCGCTATGAGCGCCGCTATCCCGCGACAGTGAACTCCGAACAGGAGACCGAGTTCGCAGCCAAGGCGGCCGCGTCGCTGGTCGGCCTCGAGAACGTGAACCGCAATCCGACGCCCGCCATGGGCAGCGAGGATTTTGCCTGGATGCTTCTGAAGAAGCCGGGCTGTTACATCTGGGTCGGCAACGGCGACGGCGTCGGAAGCTGCATGGTCCACAACCCGGGCTACGACTTCAACGACGAGATCCTGCCGATCGGCGCCTCGTACTGGGCGACCCTGGTCGAGCAGCAGCTTGCCC
>SCVT01000323.1 GCA_004296815.1 Reyranella sp.
CGCCGGAGCGCTCGCCGCGGCGGCGCCCTCGTGCTGATGCGGCGGCTTGCGGCGCAGGGTCAGCGCCAGCGGGATCATCGCGACCAGGCAGATCGCCGCGATCGTCCAGTAGGTCGTGCGCCAGCCATGGTCCTCGATGATGCGCTGGATGACCGGCGGCCAGATCGTGCCGGCGATGTAGTTGCCTGACGCCGCGATGGCGACGGCGATGCCGCGGCGCTTTTCGAACCAGTGCGAGACGTCAGCGACCAGCGGCGCGAAGGTCGCGGCCGAGCTGAAGCCGATCAGGATCTGCACGACGGCGAACATCATGAGCGTCGGGCTGAGGGGCGCCAGCGCAAATCCGGCCGTCAGGCCCAGCGTGCTCAGGATGGCGGTGAAGACGATGCCGCGCGTGTCGACGAGTCGGCCCATGGCGACGCCGCCCACGAAGAAGCCCAGCGTGTTCAGCGTGTAGGCGAAGGAGATGTCGGCGCGGCTGACGCCGAAATCCTGCTGGATCGTCGGCAGGGCGACGACCAGGCACCACATGCCGATGCCGCCGACCGTGCTCAAGGTCACGCTGGCGAGCAGCCGCCACCAGGCGTAACTCGAATCTACTCCGGACATTGTACTGACTGCTTTCAGCCGCCGTGCTCAACCACCGGCCGCGCCCTGGGTGTTGACGTACAGTGCGTAGAGCGAATGGCTCGCCGTCATGAAGAGCCGGTTGCGATAGCGTCCGCCGAAGCAGACGTTGGCGCAGCGCTCCGGCAGGTCGATATGACCGATCGGCTTGCCGGCTGGGTTGAAGATGCGCACGCCGTCGAGCTCGGCCGAGCCCATGCCCCAGCCGCACCACAGGTTGCCGTCGATATCGACGCGGAAGCCGTCGGGCGACCCGCCCGGTCCGGCATCGACCAGCACCGAGCTCTTGCCGAGCGTCGTGCCGTTGCCCGTGACGTCGTAGGACAGAATCTGGCGGTGCGGCTCGGCGCGCGAGGCCACAACATAGAGCTTCTTCTCGTCGGGCGAAAAGGCGAGCCCGTTGGGGCCGGGAATGTCGTCGGCCATCATCGTGAGCTTGCCGGTCGCCGGATCGAGGCGATAGACGGCGGGCTTGTTCTCGCTCTCGGCCTTGTGGCCCTCGTAGTAGCCCAGGATGCCGAACGTCGGATCGGTGAACCATACCGAGCCGTCGGACTTCACCACGACGTCGTTGGGCGAATTGAGCGGCTTGCCGTTGTAGGAATCGGCCAGCACCGTGATGGCGCCGTCATACTCGAAGCGGACGACGCGGCGGGCATCGTGCTCGCAGGCGATCAGCCGGCCCTGGCGGTCGCGCGTATGGCCGTTGGCGTTGTTGGAGGGCTTGCGGAAGATCGAGACGGCACCCGTCTCCTCGTCCCAGCGCAGGACGCGGTTGTTGGGAATGTCGCTCCACAGGAGATAGCGCCCGTCGCCGATCCAGACCGGGCCTTCGGCCCACCGGCAGCCGGTGTAGAGCCGCTCGACCGAGGCCAGCATCAGCCGGTACTGGTTGAACGACGGGTCGAGCACGCGCACCGCGGGATCGGGGTAGCGCTCGCTGGGCTGCCACATCTTGGTTTCCTCGATTGCTTGTTGGCGCCGAGACTACAGGCTCGGCGCCGCCACGAGGGACAAATTTTTCTGACGGGCAGCCCTACGCCCGCTGCAGCGCTCGGGGCGAAGAAATCGTGGAAAGGGCCAAGCAGGCCTGTGATATACCGCCAAGCCTGCCCGCCAGAGATGGCGGGCCAATTTCAGCAAGCCCTTGCGTCAGCAAGCTCTAAGGGATGAACGTGATGAAGCCGACCTTCGTGACCATCGATCGGCACCCTGGCCGCTCCGCCCAGACCATTGGCGTGGCGCGCGCGCTCGGAACCGATCCAGACCTCATTCACGAGCCGTCGGTCGGCGTCGTCGGCACCAAGGGCGACAGCCAGTGCTACCTCGGCGTCCTGTCGAAGGTCGAGGCGATCCATGCGCAGCTCAAGGCGCGCATCGGCACGGGGCCGAACCAGCTCAAGATGCGCCTGGTCCAGCCCGAGTACACGATCGCCACGTCGGACGG
>SCVT01000324.1 GCA_004296815.1 Reyranella sp.
TCCGCGAAGTTGGCGACGCAGCTTATGGCGTGACGGTTCTCGTCGATGAAGAGCAGCAGGACGCTCGTGCCGTCGCTGCTGATGCCCAGATGGAACCTCTCGAGGGCGCTCGGCTTGCCGACCGCCTGATCGCCGCCCGACTGTCCAAACGTCTCTTCCATGGCAGCCTCCTGTTCTGTTCCCGTCAACGGAACTGCCCTGCCTTGCGTTCCCTCTCCTGCCTCAGGCGTGGCGCGCCACGACCCGCGCCAGCGCCATCGCCTGCCGTTCCAGGCTGCGCGGCGTCCGGCGCGGCAGGCGGCCCTCCTCGTAGGCCGCGATCACCGAATCGTGCACGTAGCTCTTGCGGCAGACGGTGGGCGTGTTGGCCAAAGTCTCCGACGCGGCCACGATGGCGTCACGAACCGCCGCCTTCTGCAGCCGCTTGGTCGGCGCCGGCGCGAGTGCCGACAGCGAGTCCATGACGCTCGCCGAGGCGAGCAGCGTGCGGAAATCCTTGAGCGACACGGCGCGGCCCGAGATCTCGCGCAGGAAGGCGTTGACCTCGTGCGCGCGCAGCTGCCGGATCGTGTCGTTCTCGCCGCGATACTGGAACAGTCGCCGGCCGGGCAGCGACAGCAGCGTGCCGAGCGCGCCGGCCAGCCGCTTGTCCTTCACCTCGCGCGCCACCGTCTTGGCGCCCTTGGCGCGGAAGCGCAGCCGGACCGTCACCCCGTCGATCTCGACGTTGGACTTCAGCAGCGTGGTGGCGCCTCTGGTGCCACGCTCGCGCGCATAGGCGTCGTTGCCGGCGCGGATCGCGGCTTTCATCACCAGGCGAACGGCCGCCGCTGCGGCGTAGCGTGAATCGCAGGCCTCACCGCCGAGCGCGCGCGACACGCTGCGGCGGATGCGCGGCAGGGAGCGCGCGAGGTCGCGCAGGCGGCCGGCCTTCACCGTCTCGCGGATCGCCAGCCAGTCGGGGTGGTAGCGGTATTGCAGCCGGCCGGCCGCATCCTCGCCGGTCGCCTGCAGGTGCGCGCGCGGGTCACTTGCGTAGCGCACGTTGATGTAGGCCGGCGGCATCGCCAGAGACTTGAGCCGCGCCAGCGTCTCGCCGTCGCGGATGGTCGCACCGCTCGCATCGACGAAGCGGAAGCCGCGGCCGCAGCGTTGCCTTTGCAGGCGGAGCGCCGCCTGCGAGACGCGCTTCAGCCCCTGTTCCTTCATCAATCGGTTGATCGCTGCGATCGTGGCCATGTCCGGATGAACGATTGCCGGCAGGCCGCCGTTCCTCGCCATCTCTTGGCGCGGCGGGTGCAACCGGGCGGCCCTCCGGACGTTGGCGTGCTGCGGCCTTTAGGTGTTCGCCGCGGGGGGAAGGTGTCCGGTGGATAGCAGCACGCTTCACGACAGCGCGGCCACGCTGGCAGCTTCCGCGGCCGCCTCGTCTCTGACCGACCCACCTTCGACGCCGGCGGCCGATGTGGCTCCGCCCGCGGTGGTGGGCCATGGCGCCCGTACCCTGCCGGCTGTAACCGTCGATACCTACAACGAGGAGCTGCGCGACGACGAAGGCTTCGTCGGCGATCGTGCGAGCGGCCGAGCCTTTCGCGCCATCCTCGACGACTGGCGCGAGAAGGTGTCCGACGCGCTGGGCGAGGATCCGTTCGGCGACACGCCGACCCGCGAGATCTCCAAGTCCAAGCTCGACAAGGCCCTGGGCTCCGACGATACGGTAGCAGCCGGGCTCGTTCACACCGCGGTCGAGGAGTTCGCCGGCGAGCTCGCCACCGTCGTGCGCCGCTTCCTGCGGCTCGAAGGCTGGCGCGGGACGGAGCGCATCGTCGTCGGCGGCGGCCTGAGCTCGAGCCATATGGGCCAGCTCGCGATGGGCCGTGCCCAGATCATCCTGGCCGGCGAGGGCATCGCCGTGGACCTGAAGCCCATCGGCAATCATCCCGACGAGGCGGGCCTGATCGGCGCCGTGCAGCTGGCGCCCAGCTGGGTGCTGGCCGGCCACGATGCCATCGTCGCCGTCGACATCGGCGGCACGAACCTGCGCGTCGGCATCGTCGAGCTGCGCATGAAGAAGGGCGACGTCTCCAAGGCCGCGGTGTGGAAGCTGCAGCACTGGCGCCACCGCGACGACAAGCCGAGCCGCGACCAGGCCGTCGAGCGCCTGGCCGAGATGGCGGCCGGCCTGATGGAGCGTGCGGTCGACGCCAAGCTCAAGGTCGCGCCGTTCGTGGGCGTCGGCTGTCCCGGCCTGATCGACGAGCACGGCGCCATCCTCAAGGGCGGCCAGAACCTGCCGGGCAACTGGGAGGAAGGCGGCTTCAAGCTGGCGGCTGCGCTCGCCGGCCGCCTGCCGCGCATCGAAGGGCACGAGCCGGCCGTCATCCTGCACAACGACGCCGTCGTTCAGGGTCTGAGCGAAGTGCCGGCCATGACCGACGTCACCCGCTGGGGTGTGCTGACGATCGGCACCGGCCTCGGCAACGCGCGGTTCACCAACCGTCCACAGGAGTAGGGCGCGATGCGGTCGGCAGTCGTCGTGGTCGAGCCGGAATTGCTGGACGAGATCGCCGCACTTGCGCGGCTGTGGTCGGGCGATCTGCGTCGCCGACATTGCCGGCCCATGGACCTGCGCGCCCTGGCGCGACGCGTCGGCCGCGTCAGCGTATGTCGTCGATAATCTTCTGCGTCTTCTCGCGCAGCGCGCCGACGCATTCGCAGGCGCCGCGCTCGAGGCCGGCGCGATCGAGGATCGTGATCTTGCCGCGCTGGTAGCGGATCAGGCCCGCCTGCTGCAGCCCGTAGGCGATGAGGCTCACCGTCGGGCGACGCACCGCCAGCATCTGGGCCAGGAAATCATGCGTGAGCCGGATGACGTCGTCGTCGATCCGGTCCCGCACCTGGACGATCCAGCGGCACAGGCGGCGGTCGGCCGTGTGCAGGGCGTTGCAGGCCGCGGTCTGCTGCATCTGCGCCAGGGTGAGCTCGTTGCTCATCAGCGCCATCTGGCGCAGGCCCGCATTCTCCTCGACGGCGACGCGGAAATCCGATGCCGCCATGCGCCACGAGGTGGCGTCGATCTGAACGATGGCCCGCGTGCCGGCGCGATGCTCGCCCAGCGCCGTCAGGCTGCCCATCATCGATTCGCGCCCCAGAGTGGCGGTCTCGATCTGCGCGCCGTCCTGCATCGTCGCCACCAGCGAGATCATGCCGCTGTCGATGAAGTGGACGTGCTCCACCTTTGCGCCGGACTCGTGCAGTACCAGGCCCTGTGGCAGGCGGTGGAAAACGAGATGCGGGCGCAACCGGGCCAGCTCCGGTGCCGAGAGTGCCTTCAGGAACAGGTTTTTCGGCTCGAACGCGTGCGCCAATTCGGGAATTTCTTCATTGTGATGCGCACGGCGGATCGAACGGCGCGCGATTTTTCCAGTGGCCGGACTGTACGGTCCCTTGCGGTCCGTGGTCGGTACCGTAACGAACGCTTGGGCGCGGGCGTTTCTCGACATCTTGGCCTCAGAACGGAAGCGCGCGTCCGTGCGGCATGCGTCGGCCGAGACGGTCGCGTTTCTTCAGGGGTTCATCGGGGCGCGGCGCGCTGCTCGCCTCTTCGTCGCTCAGCGCCGCGGCGGCATGCTGGCGACCCAGGGCGGTCAGTCGTGGACCTGCCGGACCGTCGCGCAGCAGCCCGAGCAATTCGAGCCGCAGGCGATGTGATGACGGCAGCTTCACTGCCTGCCCGACGGACAGGGCTCGAAGGAGACGCTGCTCCTCCGCGCTGATCCGTACATGGGTGGGCGACGCCGGGGCGGTCGGCATGAACTCACGGCTCCCTGCGCCCGAGGAAGGCGCGTTTGAGTTGGGCGTCCAGAATTGGGCGCGTCCGAAGTGGGGGCTGGGCTGGCCGATCCCGTCAGGTAGCCCATCTGGCACCGGCAGGGAGGCAACGGTGTCTGACGGGGGTGGTTCCGGGCGGCTGGATTTTTGCACTCCAGCGCGTTTTGGGCCGGGAAACCTCCGCTTTGGAGGCGAAAGTCGGCCGATTCGGCCGGTCGGGGTCTTTTGTTTCGTGCACCTTTTCCGCACCTCGCGTAGGCCATTCGACATGAGCAGCGTCGATCGAAACGGCCCGGCCCCCGTTGCTGACTCGGCGTCCGACTCGTCGCCGGGACGTCGCTGGTTCGCCCGGGCGCTCCCGGTCGACCGGATCGCACCGCGCTGGCTGCATCGCGTGCCGTTTCGCTTCCGCGTCGCCGCCGTGGTCGCCGCCTACCTCCTGGCCACGCTCGGTATCCTCGGCGCCCTGTTGCTGCAGTTGCGCACCGACACGCTCGACGCCGCCGCCAAGCTCACCGACTCGCTGACGCGCATGGCCGCCCGCGAGACGTCGTACGCCCTTCAATCGGTCCAGCAGACCCTCGTCATCGCCGACGGTATCCTCGACCGGCACCAGGCGAACGGCACGCTGACGCAGGAGGCGATCGGCGCCGAGTTCCGCGCCCTGCTGCGCGATCGGCCCCAGCTCCTGGTCATGTGGCTGCTCGACGAGCAGGGCCGCATCGTCTTCCACTCCAAGGACGAGAGCACCGGCTTCGACTTCTCCGACCGGCCCTACTTCCGCCACCACCTCGTCAAGACGGCCGACCCGTTCCACGTCTCCGATCCGGTGAAGAGCCGCATCACCGGCGCCTGGATGCTGCCGGCGAGCCGTGCCTGGATCGGTGCCGACGGCCGCTTCCGTGGCGTCATCGTCGCCGCCATCAACCCCGCCTTCTTCGAGCGCACCTGGAAGCCCGACGATGCCGGCCAGGATTTCAGCGTCACGCTGATGCGCAGCGACGGCGTGCTGTTGATGCGCAGCCCCTTCCGCGAGGATGCGATGGGACGGCGCATTCCCTCCGCGGCTGGCCTCGCCCCCCTGGCACTGGACAACGGCCGCGGCACCGCCATCCGGGTGAGCCCGCTCGACGGCGTCGAGCGCCTGCTCGGCTTCCAGCCGCTGCCCCTGGATCGCGACCTCATGATCGTCGTCGGCCAGGGTATCGCCGGCATCCTGGCACCGTGGCGCCACATCGTCGGCGTCGTGGCTTTGGGCTGGATCCTCACCACCCTGGGCCTGGCGGTGCTCGGGACGTGGCTGGTCGGCGAGTGGCAGGCGCGGCAGGCCACCGAGAGCAACTACCGGACCCTGTTCGACGGCAATCCCGATCCCATGGCCGTGTTCGACCGGGATACGCGGCGCTACCTCGCCGTCAACGACGCCATGGTCCGCCAGTACGGCTGGACGCGCGAGGAGTTCCTGAAGATGACTCCGGCCGACCTGCGCCTGCCGGAGGACATGCACATGCTCGACGCGTTGCTACGCGAGGGACCGCCTGATCCCGTGCGTCGCATCTACGGCCGGCATCGCCGCAAGGACGGGTCGATCGTCGAGGTCGAGGTCAGCTTCGCCGCCGTCGAGTTCGAGGGGCGTCCGGCGTTGCTGCCCATGGCGCGCGACATCACCGAGCGCAAGCGTGCCGAGCGCGAGCATCACGCCTCGGAGGAGAAGCTGCGTCAGCTCCAGAAGATGGAGGCGGTCGGCCAGCTCACCGGCGGTGTCGCCCACGACTTCAACAACATCCTGATGGTCATGATGGCCAACACCGACTCGCTGGAGGACGACTACGATCTCCCGCCGGCGGTGCGCGAGCACGTCGCCAACATCGCGCGCGCCACGCGCCGCGCCGCGGATCTCACGCGGCAGCTCCTCGCCTTCTCGCGCAAGCAGCCGCTCAGGCCGCAGGTCACCGACGTCAACGACCTCGTCGTCGCCACCGGGCGCCTGCTGCGCCGGACCCTGGGCGAGCAGGTCGAGACCGATTCGGTGCTGGCCGAGAACCTGTGGCCGGTCGCCATCGACCGCGCCCAGCTCGAGACCGCACTGCTCAACCTCTGCGTCAACTCGCGCGACGCCATGCCGGGCGGCGGCAGGCTTCTCGTCGAGACGCGTAACGTCACGCGCGACGCCACCGCGCTGGAGCGCCATCCCGGCGCCATGTCAGGTACTCGGCCGGGCGACTACGTCGCGCTGTCGGTCACCGACACCGGCAGCGGCATCGCGCCCGAGAACCTCGACAAGGTGTTCGAGCCGTTCTTCACGACCAAGGAAGTCGGTCGCGGCACCGGCCTCGGCCTCTCCATGGTCTACGGCTTCGTGCAGCAGAGCCAGGGCCATGTCGAGATCGACAGCGCCCCCGGCCGCGGCACGACGGTGACGATCTACCTGCCGCGCAGCGACGGCGTGCCGGAAGTCGCCGGCGATCCCGCGGGTGTCGTGCCGCGCGGCCGCGAGCGCATCCTGGTCGTCGAGGACGATCCGCAGGTGCGCCAGAACGTCGTGCAGCAGCTCCGCGGGCTGGGCTACGCGGTCGACGAGGCGGGCGACGGCGCGGCCGGGCTCGCCGCCTGCGAGGCGGCCGGCCGGTCCGCCGCCGCGTCGTACGACCTCGTCCTGACCGACGTCATCATGCCGGGCCCGGTCGGCGGCAAGGCGCTGGCCGATGCCATCGCGGCGAAGTGGCCGGCGGTCCCCGTGGTCTTCATGTCGGGCTACACCGAGGACGCCATCGCCCGCGACGGCCGCCTGCCACCCGGTGTGCGCCTGCTCAGCAAGCCGTTCCGCCGGCGCGAGCTGGCCCAGTTCGTGCGCGAGGCGCTCGCGGCGGCCGAAGCGGGCCGCGCCGCGGCCGCCGAATAATCGGGAAGCGGAGGCGGCGCGCGCGAATCCTTCCTGTCGACTAGAGTGGTGCGGGACAGGAGAGGAGACCCGCATGGCGCTCTATGAACTGCGCACCTACACGCTCTACGTCGGCAAGATGGCCGAGGCCGTGAAGCTCTATCAGGAGTTCGGCTTCCCCGCGCTCGACAAGGGCGGGCACGCGAAGAACCTGGTCGGCTACTTCCAGGGCGACACCGGCACGATCAACCAGCTCGTCCATCTCTGGAAGTTCACCGACGATGCCCATCGCCGCGCGCACTGGGCTTCCGTCTTCGCCGATCCTGCCTTCATGGACGGCTTCGCCGCGAAGTTCCGGCCACTCGTCATGACGCAGGAGGTGAAGCTGCTCAACGCGGCGCCCTGGGGACCTCACCCTTAGGGGAGGTCCCCCCAACGAAAAAGGGACCTCACCCCTAGGGGAGGTCCCCTCCGATCCGGAACGAATCGGCGGTCCTGGCCTCCACTTCGGATCGGTTGTCGCTCCGGATCCTGCATCGGCCGGCGCACAGTCCTTTCGCGATCCCCGATGGGGCTCGCGGGAGGACGCGATGATCCTGTTCATCCTCGTCGAAGGACTGGCCCTGGTGTTGGCCGGCGCCTTCATCATGCAACGCTTCGGCGAGCCGGTGGCGGCGGAACCGGGCCATCCGGCCCCACTGCCGGAGCGCCCCGGCTGGTGGCGGTTGCCCGGCCCCGTCGACGTGGCCGGCGGTCGCCTCATCCTCGCGGGTTTCGTGATCCAGCTCTGCGCCGTCGTTCTGGCCATCTTCGAGTGAGGCCATCTTCGAGAGGGGCGTCGCCGACTGAAGGGCGGGGCGGGAACGCCGGCATGCCGTCGCCGTTGACCCGGCGATGCCGCGCAAGCTCCTCGCCCTCGAGCCCGCCAAGCTCGCAGCCCTCGAGCTGCTCGCTGCCGATCGCGGCGACAGCCTGCAGGAGCTGCTCGACGAGGCGATCGACGGGCTGCTGAAGAAGCATCGCCGTCCCGTCACGACCCGCGAAATGTTCTCGGCCTCCGCCAGGACCGTGCGGCGGCAGCGGCCCCGACCCCGCCGAAACCCGGCCTGAAAGCTGCGATTCAGGCCGACCGCGTGTCCGCCGAGTCGCTGCCGCAGGCGACGACTGTCGCGACGTACACGGCTATGGCGGCGACGCCGCGCACGGCGCTCTCCTAACCTCCAGCCTCGGCCCGCTGTTTGAGGCCGCGCAGGGCGAGCGCGTACCCCGCGATGCCGAAGCCGGTAACGCTTCCGAGACAGGCGTTCGTCACTTCGGAGACGTTGCCGCGACGTGCCGGATTGGAGATGTGGACCTCGATCATGGGGAAACCGACATCGCCGATGGCGGCGACCAGCGCGGGATAGCCGTGCGAGAATCCGGCCGGGTTGATGATCGCGCCCGCGACGGCCTCGTCGTGCGCAGCATGGAGGCGGTTGATCACCTCGCCTTCGATGTTGGAATGGAAGATCTCGATCTCCACCCCGATCTCCTCGGCATAGGCGCGGATCTTGGCATCGTATTCCGGCAGCTTCATCGGCCCGAAGATCTCGATATGCGATTTGCCGCGCATGCTCATGCCGGCACCGTGGATGACTAGGATTTTCATGTCTGCCTCGCTCTAGAGAAATATCTGGGTCAGATAGGCCTTGAGCGCTTCCGGGTCGGGCGGCTGGCTGCGGAAGCCGATATAGCCGTCGGGGCGGACGACATACAGACAGGCGCTGCGAGCGCCATAGCGATGATGCAGCTCGCCTTTCGGATCCAGCAGGATCTCGCCCTTGGCGGCCAGGTCCTCGTGCCGCTCGTGCGGTACGACGAGGTGCGTTTCGACGCGGCCTGGATGCGCGTGCCTGGTCGCATCGGCCAGGGCCAGCAGGCGCCGGTGCGTTTCCGCCGTAGCCTGCGACCCGGCGAACAGCACCACATGGTGCGCGGTTCCACGCAGCCTCTCGAACAGGCGCACCCGTTCGCGTCCCGGATGAAGCATGAGCAGCGCATCCACGGCGCGGTCGCCCGCGCGTGGACCGGCGCCGAAATCATGCCATCCCAGAATGCCGGCGTACGCCCCGTCGGGCCTCGGCAGGAAGCGGTGATGTTCGGCGATGACGGGGCTGCGGCAGATC
>SCVT01000325.1 GCA_004296815.1 Reyranella sp.
CGCGCGTGGCGATCAGAGCATCGGCGGCGGCTCCACCAACAGCCAGACGCTGGCCAAGGTGGTCGGGATCGATCGCGAGGCCAGCGCCGTGCGCATCCGCTTCGACCCGATCCGCATCGAGATGCTGCTGCCGATGGGCTGGCAGGCGACAGAGGACTGGGAGCGGGGTGTCGCCCACAGCTCCGACAAGCGCTACCGCGTGGTCGTCTGGCGGGTCGACTTCGCTTACGAGGGCGTCAAGGACGCCGAGCACTACGCGGCGACGAAGGCCGGCTCGATCAAGGCCCGGCGCCCCGGCGTCCAGGCGCAGGCCCGGAAGCTGCCCGACGGGACCATGGTCGTGGTCTACGAGAACGTCCCGAAGGGAGCGAACGACAGCGGCCCGCGCACCGTGCTCGATCTCGTGATCCCGGACCCGAAGAACCCGAAGCTCGGCATCCTCCTGACGGTGGGGGTGCCGTCGAGCGACACCGCGCGGGGCATCGGGTTGCTGGCTCTGTTGAAGCAGAATATGCGAATTGAACCTTAGTTCATTGGTTTAATGGATATATCAGTATTTGTCATAATATATATTATACGATAATCAGATACCATACGCACCTCATGTCCTCAGGCCGCCCCACACCCGACTCGCTCCCCAAGGAGCCCCTCGAACGGCTGCGCGCGGTCATGGCCTGGCTGCGCGACCGGCAGCACGGCTGCCCCTGGGACATCGACCAGACCTTCCGGACGATCGCGCCGTACACGATCGAGGAAGCCTACGAAGTCGCCGACGCCATAGAGCGCGACGACATGCCGGCGCTCAAGGAAGAGCTCGGCGATCTCCTGCTGCAGGTCGTCTACCACGCCCAGATGGCCAGCGAGGCCAAGGCGTTCGGGTTCGACGATGTGGCCGCGGCCATCGCCGACAAGATGGTCGACCGCCATCCGCACGTCTTCGGCGATCTCGACATCGCGACCGCGGACGCCCAGACGATCTCCTGGGAGGCCCGCAAGGCGGTCGAGCGGGCGGCCAAGCAGGACGGCAAGGCGCCCACCGGTACCCTGGATGGAGTGGCCCGTGCCCTCCCCGCGCTGATGCGCGCCGAGAAGATCCAGAAGCGCGCGGCCCGCGTCGGCTTCGATTGGGCCGCGACCGGGCCCGTCATCGACAAGATCGAGGAGGAGCTGGGCGAGCTGCGGGCGGAGCTGGAGGCAGGCAAGGTCGACCAGGACCGCCTGACCGACGAGCTGGGCGATGTGCTGTTCGCCGTCGCCAACCTCGCCCGCCATTGCAAAGTCGACCCCGAGGTGGCGCTGCGGGCGACCAACGACAAGTTCGAGAAGCGCTTCCGCCACATCGAGAAGCGGCTGGGCGAACAGGGCCGCAAGCCAGCCGATGCCACGCTGGAGGAAATGGAAGCCCTCTGGCAGGAAGCCAAGACGAAAGCCTAAGGGCGTGGCACCAGCAGCGGCGTCCGCACGGCGTCGAGGAGGTCCTGGGCCTCGGTCAGGGCTTCCCTCGATGCTGCCGTGATCAGGCCGGCGTTCAGAGGCTGCGCCGCCGAATAGACGCCGCCGCCGAACTGAAGAGCGCCACCACCCGCCTCTTCCATCATCAGCGCACCGGCCGCGTGGTCCCACGGCTTGGTCATGCGGTAGAGGCTGAAGCTGGCGCGGCCCGCGAGGATCTCGAGATACTCGGCGCCGGCGCAACGCAGGGTCGAGATGCGGCCGAGCTCGCTGCGCCGCTCCTTGCTGAGCTGGCGGTCGAACTCCTTGGCGATCTTGTAGCCCACGAAGCCGACCAGTGGCCGTTTCGGCACCATCGCCGACACGGCAAGGCCCTCCAGGGTGACGCCCTGCCCGCGCCGGGCCGTCGCCATGCGGCCGCGCGGCACGTCGAAGATCCAGCCCGCCACTGCGACGGTGTCGTGGATCAGGCAGACGATGATCGCGAAGCGGTCGGTGCCGGCCGCAAAGTTCGCGGTGCCGTCGAGCGGATCGACGATCCAGCAGGACTTGCCGGGCCGCGCGATCAGATCGAGCAGGCTGGCATCCTTCTCGACGGCCTCCTCGCCCACCACCGGCACGCCCGGCAGGATCTTCGACAAGCCTACGGCGAGACGCTGCTCCGCGGCCTCGTCGGCCACGGTCACCACATCGCCCGGCCGTTTCTGCCGGACGTCGTCCTTGGAGAGATTGCGGAAGCGCGGCAGCAGATCGGCTGCCGCCGTCTCACGGATGAGGTCGGCTACTCGAAGCGAGGCGCCGTCGTCGAGCAACTCGCCGGCCACCGGCCTCAGCCGACGACGCCGAACAGATCCTCTTCCTTCAGGATCACGTGATCCTCGCCAGCGATCTTGACCTCGGTGCCCGACCACTTGCCGTAGATCACCGTGTCGCCGACCTTCACGTCGAGCGCCTGCAGGCGGCCGTCCTCGAGCCGGCGGCCCTTGCCGACGGCGACGACCTTGCCCTGCATCGGCTTTTCCTGGGCCGTGTCGGGGATGATCAGGCCACCCTTGGTGCGGGTCTCGGCGGTCAGCGGCTTCAGCAGCAGACGGTCGTGCAAGGGCTTGAATTTCATGGGGTTTCCTTCGTCTCTGGATTGGGCCGCTTATAGGTAGGCGGCCGGCCGCGTGTCAACGCGCCTGCCGGCGGGCGAACTGGGCCGCCGCCGCGTCATCCAGCGCCACCGTCAGCCAGGCGGTCTCGCCTTCGTCGCGCCGGCTGCGCACCTCGCCATGGCGGTAGAGCCAGGCGAGCGTCGCCCCGTCGGACAGCGGCACCGAGACCTCGCGCGCCTCCCCGGCCGCACTGAGGAACGCCGCGATCGCCTCCAGGAGCTGGTCGACGCCATCGCCGGTCAGGGCCGAGACGGGATACTGGCGCGCCCGCTCGGCGCCAGTCGCGGTACGGTTTTCCAGGGTCCAGCGGACCTCCGGGGCGAGTGCGTCGACCTTGTTCAAGGCCTCGATCAGCGGCCGCCCTGCGCCCTCGTCGAAGGCGCCGAGATCACGCAGCACCTCCTCGACGTCGGCGCGCTGCTGCTCGCTCTCGGGATGGGAGATGTCGCGGACATGAACGATCAGGTCGGCCTCGATCACCTCTTCGAGGGTTGCGCGGAACGCAGCGACCAGATGGGTCGGCAGGTCCGACACGAAGCCGACCGTGTCGGAGATCACGCAATCCTTGCCGTTCGGCAGCCTGATCGACCGCATGGTCGGATCGAGCGTGGCGAACAGCAGGTCCTTGGCCATCACGCCGGCACCGGACAGGCGGTTGAACAGCGTCGACTTGCCAGCGTTGGTGTAGCCGACGAGCGCAACGGTCGGCAGGCGCGCCTTCTTGCGGCCGGCCCGATTGACGGCGCGCGTCTTGCGCACGCCCTCGAGGTCGCGCTTGATCCGCACGATGCGTTCGCCGATCAGGCGACGGTCGATCTCGATCTGCGATTCGCCGGGGCCGCCCAGGAAGCCGAAGCCGCCACGCTGGCGTTCCAAGTGGGTCCATGACCGGACGAGCCGACCGCGTTGGTAGTCGAGCGCGGCCAGCTCGACCTGGAGCCGGCCTTCATGCGTGCGGGCGCGCGCGCCGAAGATCTCGAGGATGAGACCCGTGCGGTCGATGACCTTGGCCTGCCAGGCCTTCTCGAGGTTGCGCTGCTGTACCGGCGTCAGCCTGTCGTCGACGACCACCAGGCCGATCCCCTGCTCCTCGACCGCAGCCTTGATCCGTTCGACCACGCCCTTGCCGAGCAGGGTCGCCGGTGTGACGCGGCGCAGCGGCGCGACCTGGGCCACGCGGACATCGAGGTCGATGGCGCGGGCAAGGCCCACCGCCTCCCCGAGCTTGGCCTCGCTGTCGCGGGAGTCGCCGCGTGAACCGGACACGAACGGACACACCACGGCGGCGACCGTCGCCGGTCGCACCGTCTCCACCGCCTTGCGTGTGCGCTTGTGCTGTTCGTCTTGCTCGAAGTCTTCGATCAAATCAGCCTGCGTCGGCTTTGTCCCCGTCGAACAGCTGCACCGGCGTGACCGGCATGATGGTCGAAATCGCGTGCTTGTAGACAAGCTGCGAATGACCGTCGCGGCGCAGCAGCACCGAGAAATTGTCGAACCACGTGACGATGCCCTGCAGCTTCACGCCGTTCACGAGGAAGATCGTGACCGGAGTCTTGTTCTTCCGCAGGTGGTTCAGGAAGACGTCCTGAACGTTTTGTGCCTTTTCGCTCATGTTCTTGGCCTCTTGCTGGGCGGCCGGCTGCCCGAGGGTCGCCGGTTGGAAAGGTACGGGGTCTCTCCCCGCTACCGAGTTAGCTCAAATATAGGGGACGTCCTGTTCAAAGCAATGCCACCAACTCATGACAATTACGCGCTCTCAGTCGAGGTGGATGCTCGAGAAGTGCCGCCGACAATTGCTCGGCGCCTCCAACCAGAACCGGCAAACACCCTGCGGCATATGCGCATTTCAGGTCCGCCAGGGTGTCCCCGACCATCCACACGGTCTCGTCGGGGGCAATTCCCGTGCCGTCGAGGGCCATGAAGATGGGGTCCGGTGCGGGTTTGTCGCGGGCGGCATCCTTCGCACCCACTGCACGGGATATCCACTTTCCCCAGCCGAGATGTGCGAGCTCGGCGCGCAGGTTGGTGCCGACCTTGTTGCTGACGACGGCGACGTAGCAGCCGAGGGACTGGCAGTGCGCCAGCAGGGCATCGGCGCCGGGCAGCGGCTCCAGCCGCTCGATATGGATGCGAAGGAACGTCTCGTAGAAGATCTGCTCGGCCTCCCCCGCCCGCGGCCCGAACAGGCTGGGGAAAACATCGCGCAGGGAGCCATGGGCGCGATCCTGCACCTCGGCTGCGGTCCACGGCGTGAGGCCGAGTGCAGTGAAGGTATCGTGGTAGCACTGCACGATCGTCGGCCAGGTGTTGACGAGCGTGTTGTCCCAATCGAACAGGATGGCGCGGGGCGGCTTCAGCCCGGCGGGCAGGCTCACGTCACGGCCTCTCCCGCCTCCGAGAAGCGGACATATTCCTCGCGCAGGCGACGTGCGGTGGCGCCGACCTTGCCGTCGCCGACCTTCTCGCCGTCGATCTTGACCACCGGCGTCACGAACGACGTGGCGCTCGTGATGAACGCTTCCTTCGCCTTCTTCGCTTCGGCCAGGCTGAAGGGGCGCTCGACCAGCTTGAGCTGCAGGTCGTCGGCCAGCTTCTTCAGCGTGAGCCGGGTGATGCCGGCCAGGATACCGTTGTCCGTCTGTCGGGTGATCAGCTCGCCTTCGCCGGTCACGATCCAGGCATTGGTCGAAGCGCCCTCGGTGACGCAGCCTTTCTCGTCGAGCAGCCACGCCTCGTAGGCACCGCTCTCCCGCGCCGCCTGCTTGGCGAGCACGTTGGGCAGCAGGGCCACCGTCTTGATGTCGCAACGCTCCCAGCGGATGTCGGGCATGCTCTTGACC
>SCVT01000326.1 GCA_004296815.1 Reyranella sp.
AGCTGTTCGCCGGCCGCAACGGAAGCTTCACGACCATGGACGTCAATCCGTCGATGGCGGTGTGGGGGACGGCGGACCATATCGTCGGCCCCATCCAGGAAATCCCGAGGTTCCGGCCACCGGGATCGTTCGACGGCGTGATCCTGAACGGCGTCCTCGGCTACGGCGTCGACGATCCCGCCGAGATGCGGCGCACGGTCGAGGCCATTCATGCGGTGCTGAAGCCCGGCGGCCTGCTCGCCGTCGGCTGGAACGTGGACATGCACGCCGATCCCGGCAGCCTCGGCCTCTATGGCGGGCTGTTCGCGCCCTGCGACACGTCACCGTGGGGGCGACGCCTCACGTTCGACTCCGAAACGCACGTCTACGACTTCCTCACGAGATCGCCGAACTGAGCGCAGGGCTCAAATGCCGTCGACGCCCGAGCCGTAGCGATCGACGAGCGCCACATAGGCCTTCGCCTGATCTTCGAGAGTGAATCGTTCCACGATCATCTCGCGCGGCGCGTACATGCCGGCCTCGACGCCGAACCAGAACCTGTCGAACATCCGCAGCAGGTCGCCGCGTCCGGTGAACTTCATGCCGCAGCGCTCGTCCCAATAGGGCACCGACGTCACCGGGCCGAAGCGCACGAGGTGCGGCGCGTACTTCGGGTCCTTCCAAAGTCCGCCCGCGTCCCAGGCAAACAACGGGACATCCGCTGCCAGCATCTGCTGCGCGGCAAGGCCCTGGGTTTCGTGATGGCTGAGATAGACCATGGCGCGGCTGCGCCGGCTGAGGTCGTGGAGGCTTTCCTCGCGGTAGAAGCCGTAACGCAGGATTTTGAAGCTGAGACGACGGCGGCGCAGCTCGGCGGTCAGCGGCTCGATGATGGTTCGCACATAGCGGGCGCGATGGCGCGTCAGCTTGTCGTAGATCAGCACGTCGACGTCCTTGTTGGCGCGCCTCGAGGGCGACCAGCGGTCGGTGTCGATGCCGGAGGGCCACACGCTGATCGCGCCCGGCCACACCGCCGAGAACATGCGCTGCACCCAGTCGCTCGGCACCAGCACGCGGCGGATCGGCCGGCGCTGCAGAAGGTCCGGGTCGTCGCTCGGATGATTGTAGATCGACGTGCCGAACAGGATCGGCGTCTCCTGCGGGATCTTCGACAGCACGTGCGGCTGGCCGATGATGCAGGCGAGCTCGTGCGGGTTGTTGCGGATGTGGGCGTAGTCGTTGACCCGGTACGGCACGCCCAGCCGGTCGAACCCCATGCAGAGATTGATGTAGACGCGCATCGTGCCGCCGGGCTGCTTGGGCCCGCGCAGCACCCAGCGCACCATACGCCGGGGATAGCGGTCGAACCGCGCCCAGCGATCGGAGTCGGGCTCCTCGTAGAAGATGTTGAGCGGCGCCCGGCTAGACATGGGCACGCTCGCGATCCGCGAGGATCTGCCGGTAGAGCGCCGCCATCTCCGATGCGACGTCGTCCTGGGAGCGCTTGCGATGCATATTGGCCGACAGTCGCGCCAGCTTGGCCCGATCCGTCGCCGCCTCGCGGATCGCCTCGGCCCACGGCTGGGGATCGTCGAACGGCAGCAGCCAACCGTCGACGCCGTCCTCAACGCGTTCCGAGATCCCGCCGAGATCGGCGCCCATCACCGGGATGCCGAGCGCCCTCGCCTCCTGCACGACGATCGGCCCGGTTTCCATGTAGCGCGACGGCACGGCCAGCACGTCGATATCCGCCAGGAAATCCGGCACCTGCTCGTGCTCGACCAGGCCGACCAGGGTGACGCGCGGTTCGTTGGCCACCAGGGCCTCGAACCGCCGGGTGAAGCGCGGGTCGGTGCCGATGCCCGCGATGCGCATCCGGACGGGCAGATCGGCCGGCAGGCGCGACAGAGCCCGCACCAGAAGGTCGGCGCCCTTGTACGACTCCAGGCGCCCGAGGAAGCCGATCACGATCTCACGATGGCCTTCGAGCGGACGCTGCTTGCGGTCGAAGAAGGCGTCGCTGGCCGCCTGGCCCGAAACCACGACCTTCTCCGACGGGATGGCGTTGGCCGCGAGCGCCGCCCGCACCCATTCGCTGGGCGCCACGATGCGGTCGCTGAGCGTCGCCATCGAGCGGAGCTGGCGCGCCTTGGTTTCCGCGGCGGCGCGCGCCGAGAGAAGCGACGCAGCGCGCTGCGACATGCGCGAGACGAAACTGTCGGTCACGTCCCACTTCGGCAGGTGGGTGACGAGCGGCGCGATCGGCCGCGGCAGGCCGCGATCGAGCGCCCAGCATTCCGCGCAGCGCCGGTCGTCGATCAGCCCGTCGCACGCCTGGCGGTCGTAGAGCAGCATCGTCCCGCGCATGCAGAGGGCCGACGGCACGTGCATCGTCACCACAGTCGGGATGCCGAGACGCGCCACCTGCCGCAGGTGACGCAGGCCCGCGCCGCTGGTCCAGGAATGGAGGTGAAAGATGTCGGGTTGGTGCGCCTCGACGATATCCTGGAACGACGTGCGGCGCTGCCGCACGTCGCGTGGCCTGGTCCGCTGGCTCTCCGTCGCGTCGATCGGATAGCGCACGACGTCGACGCCGTTCCACGAATAGCGGTCCAGGATGCCGTCGGTGGCGGCGATGATGGTGCCGTCGACCGATTGGCGCGACAGTGCCGACACGAGGTCGCGCACATAGACCTCGGTGCCGCCGGTCGAATCGGGAAAGTAGAAACCCACGCAGTGGACGACGCGCAGCCTCATCTCAGTCGCGCCGTCAGCCCGAGCAGCCGCTCAGCGGCGCTGAACCCCAGCACCTTGTAGGCCAGGGCGACCGGCGCGCGCACGGGCGCCACGAACTCCGGATCGAGGCGCCGGATCCAGTCGTAGATCTCGGCGGCCTCGCGCGGGTAGGTGCGCGCGAAGGTCCGGACGTTGTCCCACATGTCGCCTATCGCCGCCCGCTTGCGCCGCAGCGTGAGCTCGCCGCGACTCTCCAGGATCGCGAGCGCCTTGCGGTAGATCGAGATGTGCATCCAGCACCTCAGGTCGCGCGCGAAGCCCGCCTGCTGAGTCAGCCGGGCGTCGGCGTGATGACGGTATGCGAAGGCGGGCTTGCGATACACGGCGAGCTTGGGGCCGCGCAACGCCACCTCGATGATGAACAGCCGGTCGTCGCGCAGCGAGAACTCCTGGCGATGCGGGATGTCGAGCACGAACTCGCGCCGGAAGAGGAACGCCGAATAGTGCGACGACCAGCCCTCGCCGAGCTGCTGGGCGACGAAGTCGTCGCAGTCGACCCAGTCGTTGACCCGGGCGGTCCCGGCCACCTCGTCGCGATCCTCGTAACCCGCGACCACCACGTCGGCGCCGCTCTCACGGGCGAGCGCGAGCTGGCCTTCGTTGGCTCCCGGGCAGAGCCAGTCGTCCGAATCGAGGAACCGCACGTACTCGCCCTGCGCCGCCTTCATTGCGGTCACGACCGCCCAGTCCTTGCCCCAATTGTCGGTGCGGATCGCCACGATGCCGGGCTGTGCCTGCAACCACTCCCATGTTCCGTCGGTGCTGCCGTCGTCGACGACGACGATCTCGACATCGGCCGTCGCCGAGCGGCACGACTCGACGGCTTGCGGCAGCGCCCACAGCCGGTTGTAGGTGGGAATGACAACCGAGATGTCGGCCATTTGTCGGTCAGCGCGCCTTCGAACGCTCTCTGGCCGCCTGCAGGTCAAGCCAGCGCATGGCGTAGGGCAAGGCGTATCGGCAGAACAATGCCCACACGACGAAGAACATGATCATGCCGCCCAGCACCTTGGGCAGCGACACCTCGACGCCGTCGCGCGCCATGCTGAAGGCGAATCCCATGATGATGCCTTCGCGTATCATCCATGGCAGTGGCTGGTTCATGAAGTAACGGATGACCCAGGCGAGTGCCAAGCCGAGGACGAAGGTGCCGGCGAGCATGCCGGGAAATCCCAGATCGACGAAATTTTCCGCGAGATACCCCACGCTGATCGAAGTGCCAAGCCTGATGTTCTCAAAGGGATCGGCACGCGTCAGCCGCATGAAGACCTCGGTGTCGGACAACGGCGCCTTGCTCGGGAAAAGGAAGCGCGGCTGGAAGACGTGGCCCAACGCAGCCTTCCATTGAGGCAACGCCTCCGGCGCCGGCGGCGAGTTGTCGGCGACACTGATCACCTGACCGAAAATGTCGACGTAGGCGAAGCGGATCAACAGCAGATAGGCGTTGGTGCCCCAGTCGGTATCACCGATGTTCGCAAACTTGTCGCCGAGATAGCCCATCCGGTCCTCGAGCGAGACTACGATCGCCTGCGAATGTTCGTCGTCGCCCGTCACGTAGTTGCGGTATTCCTGTTTCACCGATGTCCAGAACAGGGCCAATGCGAGCAGCACACCGACCCAGGCGAGGCCAGCGACGGTGGCCGTGCCGGTCCACTTGATACGGGCCGCCATCGCCGCGATCGCAATGTAGATGAACACGCCGCGGAAGTCGGAAAGGAAGCCCGTGAAGCCGACCAGGATCTCGAAGACGATGGCAGCGAGCAGGAACTTGCCGCCGCGGCCCGACGTGAAGACGTAGGTCGCCAGCAGGAACAGCGCCACGATCTTGATACGCGACGCGGCTTCCATCGGCTGGTCGAGCCCGCCCACAGAGCGGCCAAGGATGCTGAAGATCGTCGCACCGACCAGCGAGACCCCGTAGACCATGATCATGTCCTTGGGCCGCCAGCGCTCGTGGGCGTAGAACTCCTGGGCGGTCGGTGCGCGGATCCGGCCCAGAACGAAGCGGAAGGCAACCGCCATCGAGACCAGGCTCGCCAGCATGTACCAGTAGGCGCGCAAGACGTCGGGGCCGAACATGCCGGCGGCCATGGACTCGCCGTCAAAGACAGCCTGCAGCGCCCGGGCGAACATCTGGGCCCACTGCCAGACGAAGAGGTAGACCACGGCCATGGGCATGGTCGGCAGGCCGACGAGGTTGACCAGCACCAGCGGCACGGCGCCACCCACGGCGAAGGCCACCGGATCGGGCGTGAATGGCGAGACGATCGCCATCGCGACGGCGAAATAGAGGAAGGCGCGCTTCAGCAGGCTCCAATCGAGCCTGGTCACGGCACGTGCAGGTGCCGGCATCGCCGTCGTGGTGGTCATCGTTGGTATGGGCGCGTTTTTGCCTGCACGCGCTTACTTTATCCGATTCCGGGCAGCAAGGGCAGCCGCGGCCTCGAGCACGCCTTCGGCCGCCCGTTCCGGCGAATATATTTGCATCAGCTCGGCCAGGCGCGGTCGGGTGGTCCTGGCATCGAAGGCGAGCACGCCGTCGATCGCCGCTGCCAGCGCCGCCACATCCCCCAGCGGCGCAACGGCACCGGTCGCGCGCGGTTGGATGAGGTCGGGACCGCAGCCGACGGCGTCCGACACGACGGCCGGAACGCCGCAGGCCATGGCCTCGTTGACGACGAGCCCCCAGGTCTCGCGCGCCATCGACGGCAACACGACGACGTCCGCCGCGGCATAGACCGCCGGCAATTTGCTCTGGTTCACGAAGCCCAGGAAGCGAACGTCTACGCCGCCGGCCCGCGCCGCTTCGGCGAGATCGCCCTGTAGCGGACCGGCCCCGGCGATGACGAGCTCGACGTCCTTGCCCGCGGCGGCAAGCCGCACCGCCGCCTGCACGAGATCCATCGGCCGTTTGTCATCGACCAGACGGCCGACGAAGAGGACGCGGCGGCTGCCGGCGGCAGCTCCCTCCTGTCGTGCCACGGCGCTCGCGGCAGCGAACGCGTCGTTGTCGACGCAGTGCGGCGAGAAGAAGAGCCGGTCGCCCGAAGTGCCGTAGTGTTCGAGGTACTCGCGGTTACGCTTGCCGACGTAGAGACAGCCGTCGAACTGACGCAGCAGCGCTGGAAAGACCGTCTGCTTGACGAGCCGCGCCACGCCGCCGCGCTGGCCCGCGAGCTGCGAGTCGCCCCGCACCATGACGGGCACGTGCGCCTTCCGGCTGGCCCTCACCGCCTGCCAGTAGGAGCGCAGCGACCAGCCCGGCACGACGAAGCCGTCGAAACCGCCGCTGCGGATGGCTTCGGCGATTTCGGGCGTGTTGCAGCCGTTGAAGCTCGAGGTCGACGGCGATTGCGAGACGTTGGTGAGGAAGCGGCTCTCGTATCCCGACAGCAGGTCGACGTCCCAGTCGAACGCTACACCGTAGCCCGCCCTGGCTTGCTGCTCGGCGTTCTGGCGATGGGCGAAGAACACCGTGAGATCGCAGCGCTCGGCGAGCGCGCGGAAGATCGGCGCGTAGTACTGGATCGGATGGCTGATCAGGAAGCCGATGCGGGACGTCATCCCCGCCTGCTCCTCGCCATGGCTCGATCGAGCGCCTCGGCGAACTGCCGGGTCGATTCGCGTGCCGAGAACTCCTCGAACGCCGCACTGTCCGCCGACGGCGCGTCACGGGCCGGCCGTTCGATGAAGCGGGCAAGCGCATCCGCCACCGTGCCGGCCGAGGGCAACTCGTTCTCAGTCAACGTGAGCACGTCGCCGGCATTGGCGGACCGGATCATGCCGACCGCAGTGCTGTCCCGGTGCAGCATGGCGAACACCGGCCGCTCGGAGAGGATCGCCTGGAACACTTTCGACGGCGTGTAGTGCGGCTCGGTCGAACCCAGCACCAGCACCGCGCTGCTGTGAACGAGATGGTTCAGCGTGTCGACATAGCCGATACGGTGCGGATGCTCGCTGATCATCCCTTCCACGCCGGCCGCCCGTGCGCGCGGCAGCACGCGGTGGCCCGTGGGATCGTCGGGCGAGCTGCCCGTGCCGACGAAATGCACGACCAGCCGCGACGCTGCCTCGGGTGCGCTGTCGCGCAGGGACCGAAGCCCTGAGAGAAAGGCGTCGAGCACCACCATCCCCGCCGGCAGCAGTGCGCCGGCATAGATCATGTGGAAGCGGCCATCGTGCGGATCGAACAGGAACGGCTTGCGACCCAGGGCGCGGACGAGCCGGTAGTCCTCCGGCGCGCTCCCCATCGGCATGTAGGCGAGCACCGCATTCCTGGCGACGTCCGGATTGCGCTCGAGCATGCCCGCGACGTAGCCCGGCGCCATGCCGGTGACGAGGGACGCTCCCTTCACCGCCCACGGCTCCAGCAGCTTCGCGAGTCTGTGCGACGCCCACGCACGGCTGAACGGGACTTCGACACCCGGCCACACGTTGACCCACGGATCCTGGTAGTCGATGCCGAACGGCACACCGGTCTTCAGGTGCACCAGACGGCCGACCGGACCCAGGAAGTTCGACGGGATCGTCACCATCACGAAGTCGATCCGGCCGGCGCGCGCCATGCCGGCGAGCACCTGGTAGCACCCCCAGAATGAGCGCACGCCGATGTCGCCCACCAGTCGCAGGCGCTTCGTCGACCAGGTCGGCGCATGCACGACCTCGAGTCCCGGTGCGACCAGTCGTTCGAGGTCGGGGTCGGGCTTTTCCTCGTACTCCGCGGGATCACCGGTGACGACCACCGGCTCCCAGCCGAACTCCGGCAGGTAGCGCGACCACAGCCGTGCGCGATGCGCGCCAACCAGGTTGCTGGGCGCGAAGTGGCCGCTGACGATGGCGACGCGACGGGTCATGCCGTGGCGAGGCGCGCGCGCACCTTCGCGTAGAGATCGAGATATCGCTCGGTGACCGCCGGCGCCGAGAAGTGCTCGACGGCGCGGCGCCGGCACTCGGTGCGGTCGAGCGCGCCGACCTTCGCCACCGCCTCGCACCCTTCCTCGATCGATTTGATGAGGAACCCGTCGACACCCGGACGCACGATCTCGGGCAGCGAGCCGCGCGGACAGGAGATCACCGGCGCGCCGCAGGCCAGCGCCTCAGCAAAGACGATGCCGAAGGGCTCGTTCCACTGGATCGGCACGACCATGGCCAGTGCCTGCCGCAACAGCGCGTTCTTCTGCACGTCGTCGACGGCGCCGACATACTCGACACCGCCCTAGATCGGAAGAGC
>SCVT01000327.1 GCA_004296815.1 Reyranella sp.
CCCTATCTCGACATCGTGCGCCGCGTGAAGGACACGTTCGGCGTGCCGACCTACGCCTACCAGGTGAGCGGCGAGTACGCGATGCTGAAGGGCGCCGCCGACCGCGGCTGGCTCGACTGGAACAAGGTGCTGATCGAGACGCTGACCGGCTTCAAGCGCGCGGGCTGCGACGGCATCCTGACCTACGGCGCGGTGGACGCGGCGAAGCTGCTCAAAGCCAAATGATTGATCGTCCGTCGGCGCGGCTGATCCTGCTCGACCCGCAGGACCGCCTCTTCCTCTTCAACGTGCACGATCCCAAGGTGTTCGACCCGGCCCAGCCGTTCTTCGACCCGTTCTGGGTGATGATCGGCGGCATGGTCGATCCCGGCGAGGACTATGCCGAGGCCGCCGTCCGCGAGGCCGGCGAAGAGACCAAGCTGCCGGTGATCGACACGCCGCGCTGGGTGTGGACGCGCGAGCGCCGCATGAGTTGGCGCGGCAAGGACGTCCTGCACAAGGAGCGCTTCTTCCTCGCTCGCACCGACCGCACCGAGATCGACACGTCGGGCCTCGACGAGAAGGAACGGAGCTGGACCCTCGGCCACCGCTGGTGGACGGCCGACGAGATCGCGGCCTCCAGCGAGCGCTTCGAGCCGCTCGAGCTCGGCACGCTCCTGCCCGCGCTGCTGCGCGACGGCCCGCCGAAGACGCCGCTCACCCTTTCCTGATCCCCGCGCCTTCGCCCAGCAGGCGCTGCGTGTCGGCGAAGCTCAGCATGTCGCGCATCCAGGCGAAGGAGCCCTGCTCCTTCATCGCCCGGCCCGCTGCCATGAAGGTCGCGAGCGCCAGCCGCGACAGCGCCCCGCCGACGCTGATCCTCTTCGCGCCCGCCTCGGCGAGCTGCGCCACCGTGATGTCGGGATCGAGCCAGCCCGTCACGACGTTCACCGGCCGCTTCACCGCCGCCACGACCTCGCGCACCTCCGCGACGTTGCGCAGTCCGGGTGCGTAGACGACATCGGCGCCGGCTTCGACGTAGGCCTGCAGTCGCCGGATCGTGTCGCCCATGTCGTTGCGGCCGTTGATCAGGTTCTCGGCCCGCGCGGTCAGCAGGAACGGCACCGGCTGCGCGTGCGCCACCTCGGCCGCCGCTTTCACGCGCGCCACGGCGTGGTCGAACGCGTAGATGCGATCCTTGGCATCGCCCGTGGAGTCCTCGATCGATCCGCCTGAGGCGCCGGCCTCGGCCGCCAGCCGGATCGCTTCGGCCGCTGCCTTGGGTTCGTGCGCGAAACCGTTCTCCAGGTCGACGTTCACCGGCAAGTCGGTTGCCTCGACGATGGCGCGGCAGTTCTCGATCACCTCGGCGCGGCTCACGGCGCTGTCCGGCCGGCCCAGCATGTTGGCGAGCCCCAGGCTCGTGGTGGCCAGCGCTTCGAAGCCCAGCGACGCCAGCAGCCGCGCCGTGCCCGCGTCCCATGGGTTGGGGATCACGAACGCGCCCGGCCGCTCGTGCAGCTTGCGAAAGGCCGCGGCCTTCTCCGTCGATGTACGCATGATCTCTCCTCTGTCCGGCCGACAACTTGGGCCTCGCGCGCACACTTGTGAAATGCATAGTATCTGGGATCACCATCCGGATTCCTGATCCATGGACATCGACGAGATCCAGACCTTCGTGGCCATCGCCGACCTGGGCGGCTTCACCCAGGCGGGGCTGCGTCTCCATCGCTCGCAGCCTGCCATCAGCCGTCGCCTCGGCCTCCTCGAACAGGAGCTGGGCGCACCGCTGTTCGACCGCATCCGCGGCCATGCCCGGCTGACCGAAGCCGGACGTGCCTTCCTGCCCCACGCCGAAGCGGCGCTGGCCGCGCTCAAGGACGGGCGCGAAGCCGTACAGGGCCTGCGCGCCGGCATGCGCGGCGCGATATCGCTGGCCCTCGTCGGCACCTTGGCCGACACGCACATCATCGACGCCCTGCGCCGCTTCGCGCGCCGCTCGAAGGATGTGAAGCTCGAGCTGCGTACCGCGTCGAGCACCGAGGTCACCGACCTCGTGCGCCGCGGCGAGGCGACGCTCGGGCTCCGCTACTTCAGCACCGTGCGGCCGGAGCTTGTGTCGCTCGACGCCGGCGGCGAGCCGATGCTGGTGGTCGCGGCGGCAGGCCATCGCCTCGCCGGCCGCAAGGTGAAGGACACGCGGGCGCTGAAGGAGGAACGCTGGGTTGGCTTCCCCGCGGTGGCGGACGAGCCTGACTCTTCAGGCCACGTGCTGGTCCGTCAGCTCATCCGCGCCGGTCTCGATGCCGCCGATGTGACCCTGATCGACAGCCTCACCGCCCAGAAGCGCCTCGCGCAGGCTGGCTTCGGCCTCGCCCTGGTCCCAGAGAGCAGCGTGCGCGACGAGCTGCGCCAGGGCAGCCTCGTGAAGCTCGACGTTCCCGCCATGCGCACGACCATCCCGATCACGGCGATCCACCGCCGAAACGGCTATCTCAGCCCGGCGGCCAAGGCGTTGCTGAAGCTTCTGACGCGCGGCTAGCGTCCGTTGCGCCTGTCCTTCTCTTCCTTCTCGCGCTTGCGCCGCTCGTGCTCCTCGGCCGCGCCGCGATAGGCGCGCCAGGCCAGCACTAAGGCCACGAGGGAACAGGCCACGCCCACGATCATCGCCATTGTGTTGGTCTCAGCCATGCTGGAAGAACCTCATGACGGCCCGGTCGCTCCACGGCTGCCGGCTGTCCGCGCCGTGGAAGCCGACATGGCCGCCATGCTCGGGCAGCAGCGGCACCAGGGCCGCATTCGCCGCCCAATCATAGTCGCGATAGAGCGCGCCGGGAATCCACGGATCGTCCATCGCCCCGATCACCAGGGTCGGCACGCGGATGCCGGCCATGAAGCGGAGCGGCTTGCAGCGCTCGTAATAATCCTCGGCGCCGCCGAAGCCGTGACGCGGCGCGATGAAGACCTCGTCGTAGTCCCACACCGACCGCGAGCCCAGGATCGCCGCGCGCTCGGCCGCCGAGAGCACCGCGCCCTCCGCCGTCGCCTCGATCTTCATGAGGCCGAGAATATGACGGTGATAGATGACATTGCGCGGCCGCCGCATGTTGCGGCAGGTCACCGAGAGGTCGATCGGCGCGCAGACGCTGGCCGCAGCGGCGAGCGGCGCGGCGCTCCCCTCCTCGCCGAGATATTTCAGCAGCATGGCGCCACCCAGCGAGTAGCCGACGGCCCGCAGTCCGTCCTTCGTCAACTCCTCGGGCAACCGCGCCAGCAGCGCGCGGAAGTCCTGGCTGCGGCCGGCATAGTATTGCCCGCTGCAGGTCGCGCGCGACGGGCCGGCGCCGCGGAGGTTGATCCGGAGCACACTGCCGCCCTCGTCCAGGACACGGCGCGCCATGCTGTAGACGTAGAGGCTCTCCTGCGAGCCGGTGAGGCCGTGGATCAGGATCGTGAGCGGCGTGCCGGCCTTCGGCGTCGCCGGCCGGTCAAGGGTGCAGACCAGCCGATCGCCCGTCCCGTCCTGCAGATCGACGACGAGCCGCTCGCTCCGGTGCGGCGCGAGATCGCGGCTGGGCGGACGCAGGAAATTGGCGACGGTCTGGAGGTCGCCGCTCCACCAGGGAAAGCGCGGCTGGAAGGACGGGAAGTCGAGGCTCACGCCTCGATGGTAGCAAGTCGGTCGATGAATTTCTCCACCGCGAGGTCGCACCAGGGGCGCTCGCAGTCATGGGCATGGAAGCCGAGATGGCCGCCGGCCGGCGCCATCACCGGCAGCAGCGACGGATTGTCGGACCAGTTGAAGCCCCGGTAGTACTCCGCCGGTATCCACGGATCGTCCTCCGAGGCGATCACCATGGTCGGCACGCGGATCTCCGGCATGAAGGTGAGCGGCGAACAGAGGCTGTAATAGTCGTCGACGCCGCGGAAGCCGTAGCGCGGCGAGATGAACCGGTCGTCGTATTCCTGGACGCTGCGCGCCGCCTTGATGACGTCGCGCTCCTCCGCCGTCGTCAGCGCACCAGGCGCCAGCGCCTCGGCCTTGAGGTCGTTCAGGAGATAGAGGTGATAGAGCCAGTTGCGGGCGCGCGTCATGTGCCGGCCCGTGCCGGCGAGATCGATCGGCGCGCAGATGGTGGCGGCGCCGCGCAGCGGCGAGAACGAGCCCTCCTCGCCGAGATATTTGAGCAGCATCGCCCCGCCCAGCGAGTAGCCGACCGCGACGACGCCGTTGTCGGTGAGATCCTCGGGTAGCTGCCACAGCACGCGGCGGAAATCCGCCGTGCGACCGACATGATAGTGCTCGCGGCAGTAGGGCCGCGACGGCCCGCAGCCGCGCAGGTTGAGACGCAGCACGCGATAGCCGCAGTCGAGCAGGTGTCGCGCGGCGTTCAGCATGTAGCTGCTGGTCTCGCTTCCCGTGAGGCCGTGGACGAGCAGGATGAGCGGACGTCCGGGCTGCGGTTCCGCGGGACGGTCGAGCATTCCGAGCAGGATGTCGCCGGTGCGGTCGGCCATCGGGAAAGCGAGGCGCTCGCTGGTGTGCGGTGCGAGATCGCAGATGCGCGATGACGTCAGCCGCACGGCGATCGTCTGGAGATCGGCGCCCCACCAGGGAAAGCGGGGGCGAAACGGTGGCAGATCGAGGGAATCGATGGACGGGGGCACGTTCGATCCGTATTCACAGCTTCTTCGAGATGAAAACGTCCACCTCTTCGTCGAGTTCCGCGCTGGTCGGCGTTGCCTATGCCATCGGCGCCGCCGTGCTCTTCAGTACCGCCGGCCTGATCGTCCGCCACATCGACCTTCCTGCATGGGACGTGTCGTTCTGGCGCTCTGCCCTGCTCGTCGTCACGATGTTGCCACTTCTGATCTGGCAACGGCGCGCCGTCCTGATCGATGCCCGCAACGCCGGCGCCGCGCTGCTGTTCAGCGCCGTGCTGCTCGCCGGCAGCTTCGTGAGCTTCATCCTGGCGCTCGGGCTTGCCCCCGTGGCCAACGTGCTGATCATGTTCGGCGCCACGCCCTTCATCACCGCCGTGGCCGCGCGCCTCTTCCTCGGCGAGCCACTGCATGGTCACACGATCCTGTGCATGGCCGCCGCGATCCTGGGCCTCGCGCTCAGCGTCGCGGGCTCGCTGCAGGCCGGCGCTCTCGCCGGCATGGCCGTGGCCTTCATCGTCGTGCTGTGCATGAGCGGCAACTACGTCGTCGTGCGCCATCGCCGCGACGTCGGCATGGCGCCGTCGATCTGGCTGGCCGGCGTGATCTCCGGCCTTGTCGCTTTCCCCTTCGCCCATCCCGAGAACGTCACCTGGGCGCAGCTCCCGTTGCTGTTTGCGCTCAGCCCCGGCCAGCTCGCGGGCGGCCTTCTTCTCTATATGGCGGCCCTCAGGCGCATCCCGGCGGGTCAGGCCGCTCTGCTCGGCCTGCTCGAGCTGGTGCTCGGCCCGGTCTGGGTGTGGCTGTTCGATGGCGAAAAGCCGGATGACCTCACTTTAGTTGGTGGCGCCATCGTCGTCAGTGCCGCAGCCGTCAATGTGTGGCTGGATTCGCGGCGGCCCACTGGCTAAGAACCGATGATGACCCAGAACACCAAGGGCCCGCTGTCGGGCATCGTCGTCGTCGATCTTTCCCGCATCCTGGCGGGCCCCTACTGCACCCTGCTGATGGCCGAGATGGGCGCGCGGGTGATCAAGGTCGAGCCGCCGAAGGGCGGCGACGATGCGCGGGCCTACGGGCCGTTCGTCAACGGCAAGTCGACCTACTTCGCCTCGGTCAACCGGGGCAAGGAGAGCATCGCGCTCGACCTCAAGGCCGACGCCGATCGCGCGGTCTTCGAGAAGCTGCTCGAGAAGGCCGACGTCGTGGTCGAGAACTTCCGCCCCGGCACGATGGAGAAGCTGGGCTACGGCTGGGACACGCTGCACAAGAAATATCCCAAATTGATCTACGCCTCGGCCTCGGGCTTCGGCCATACCGGCCCGAACTCCAAGGATCCCGCCTACGACATGGTCATGCAGGGCCAGGGCGGCATCATGAGCATCACCGGCAACGAAGGGCAGCCGCCATCCCGCGTCGGCATGTCGATCGGCGACATCGGTGCCGGCCTCTATACCGCCGTCGCGGTGAATGCCGCGATCGTCCATCGCCTCAAGACCGGCGAGTCCACCAAGGTCGACATCGCGATGTTCGACTGCCAGCTCGCGCTGCTCGAGAACGCGATCATGCGCTACACGGTCGAGAAGGAAATCCCCGGCCCGCTCGGCGCGCGCCATCCGACCATCACGCCCTTCGAAGCCTTCGCCACGTCCGACGGCTCGATGATCATCGCCGCCGGCAACGACGGCCTGTTCATCAAGATGTGCGAGGCGCTCGGCCGCTCCGACATGGCGAGCGATCCCGCGTACAAGTCGAATGCGCTCCGCCAGAAGGCCCAGAAGAAGCTGAAGCACGAGATCGAGTCGGTGCTGAAGACCAACACGACCGACCACTGGATCGCCGTCGTCTCCAAGGGCGGCGTGCCCTGCGGGCCGATCAACAACGTGAAGCAGGCCATCGCTCATCCGCAGGTCGCCGCGCGCAACATGCTGGTCGAGGTGCCGGACGGCAGCGGCGGCACGCTGACGCTTGCCGGCAATCCGCTCAAGATGTCGGCCTTCGAGGATCCCAAGACGCGACGCGCCGCGCCCGACCTCGACGGCGACCGCCAGGCCATCCTCGCCTACGTCGGCGGCTGAGCCCCGTGCGGGTGTTGCTCCGCGTCGCGGCCTGGCTGGGCAAGATCCTGGTCGGCACGGCGCTGGCCCTCGCCGTCTTCCTGGTCGGGACGTACTTCCACGTCCGTGGATCGCTGCCTTCCTACAGCGGCCAGCTCACGGCCGCCGGCCTCAAGGCGCCGGTCGAGATCCTGCGCGACAAGAACGCAGTGCCGCACATCATCGCGGGCTCGCTCGAGGATGCCTCTTTCGCGCTGGGCTACGTGCACGCCCAGGATCGCTTCTGGCAGATGGAACTGCTGCGCCGCGTCGGCCAGGGACGGCTCGCCGAGCTGGTGCCGGCCCGCCTGATCGGCAGCGGCCTGGTCGACAGCGATCGCGTGATGCGCGGCCTCGGCGTCTACCGCAAGGCGTCGGAGAGCGTGAATGCCCTCTCGCCCGCCATGCGCGCCCGCCTCGAAGCCTACGCCGCCGGCGTCAATGCCTGGATCGCCGACGACGACCAGCAGTTCGGGCTCGAGCTCACGCTGATCAAGCTGCTGTCGGGCGGCCGCTACAAGCCCGACCCGTGGCGGCCTGCCGACTCGCTCGTCTGGGCCAAGCTGATGGCACTCGGCCTCGACGGCAACTGGCGCGCCGAGCTGCTGCGGCTCCGTCTCGCGCAGAAGATCGGCGAGGACGGCGTGAAGTTCCTGATCGAGCCGGGCGGCGACAGCAAGGACTCGACGCTGTCGCTGGTCATGTCGGCCGTGAAGGGCATCGACCTCGACCGTCTCTATCGTGGCACCGACGTGCCGGCCGTCGCCAAGCGCGAGGCCTCGAACGAATGGGTCCTGTCGGGCGCCCGCACCGTGTCGGGCCGGCCGCTGCTCGCCAACGACCCGCATCTCGGCTTCTCCTTCCCCGGCGTTTGGTATCTCGCCCGCCTGGTCGGCCCGGGCTTCGACATCCGCGGTGCCACCTCGCCCGGCTCGCCGGTCGTGGTGCTCGGGCACAACGGCACAGTCGGCTGGGGCTTCACCACCACCAACCTCGACAGCCAGGACCTGTTCGTCGAGCGTATCGATCCGACCGACCCCAACCGCTACATCACGCCGGATGGGCCTCGCTCCTTCAGCGTGCGCGAGGAGACGATCAACGTCGCCTGGGGCGACCCGGTGCAGCTCCGCGTCCGCGAGACGCGTCACGGCGCGGTGATCGACGACTTCGTGCGCCAGCTCGACAAGCTCACGCCGCAGGGCCACGTGCTCGCCCTGCAGGCGACCGCGCTCGACGGCTCCGACACCTCGGCCGAAGGCTTCGCCCGCCTCGGCACCGCGCAGAACTGGGAAGAGTTCCTCGCTGCGGCGCGCCGCATCGGTACGCCGATGCAGAACATCGTCTATGCCGACACCAGCGGGAACATCGGCCTGATCGCGCCGGCCAAGGTGCCGATCCGGCGCAAGGGCGACGGCTCGATGCCGGTGCCCGGCTGGACCGGCGAGTACGACTGGGCGGGCTTCGTGCCGTTCGACGAACTGCCGCGGGTCTACAATCCGGCGGGCGGCCTGATCGTCAACGCCAACGCGCGCCTTGTGCCGGACGATTACCGCCACTTCATCAGCAAGGACTGGGCCGAGCCCTATCGCCAGCGCCGGGCAGACCAGCTCCTGCGCGAGGTCGAGCGCCACCCGGTGTATGGCATGATCGTCATGCAGGCCGACAATCTCTCGCTTGATGCCGCCGACATGATGCCGTGGCTGCTCAAGGGCAAGCCGCGCAACGCCCGCGCGGCGCAAGTGCACGCCATGCTCGGACGCTGGAACATGTTCATGTCGGCGAGCCGGCCCGAGCCCCTGATCTACAACGCCTGGATCGCCGAGCTGCAGCGCAGCCTGCTGGCCGACGAGCTGGGCAACGAGCTCTACGATCCGATGTCCCATCCCAACGTGCCGCTGATGCTGCGCATCCTGGGCGACAAGCCGGGCTGGTGCGACGACGGCGGCACCCGGCAGACCGAGACCTGCGGGGACCAGATCGCGCAGGCCCTCGATCGCGCGCTCGACTGGATCGCGCGGCGGCACGGCAACGACATGTCGACGTGGCAATGGGGCCGCGAGCATCTGGCCGCGCATCGCCACCCGCTGTTCGACCAGGTGCCACTGCTGCGCGACATCGCCTCGGTGCGCTTCCCGTCCGACGGCGGCGGCCAGACGCTCAACCGCGCCTCGCCCTCGTTCCGTGGCAACAGGCCGTTCGACGCCGTCCATGGCGCCGGCTATCGCGGCATCTACGACTTCAGCGATCTCGACAACAGCCGCTTTGCCATGCCGCTCGGCCAGTCGGGCAACATGCTCTCGCCGTGGGCGCGCAACTTCGTCGAGACCTGGCAGAAGCTGGGCTACATCGAGATCGCCGGCACGCGCGCCGAGACGGCCCGCACCGCGCTCGGCACCATCACCCTCTCTCCGCCGTCGCGCTAGATCTCCGACTCGCCCGCCAGAACCGCGCGCACCGCGTTGGCGAGCTCGGCCTTGCGATAGGGCTTGCGCAGGACGGGCACGCGAACCGAGTTCCACATGTCTGCATCGCCTGCGTAGCCCGACGTGAGGAGCACCGCGACGTCGGGCCAGCGCTCGCTCACCAGCCGCGCCAGCTCGCCACCGTCGACCTGTCCCGGCATCACCATGTCGCTCAGGATCAGGTCGAACGCCTTGCCGTCGCTTTCGAGCAGTCGCAGCGCCTCGTCGCCCGACTCCGCTTCGACGATGCGATAGCCCAGCGACCGGAGCTGCCCGGCCACCGTCTCGCGCACATGGTCGTTGTCCTCGACCACCAGGATGCGCTCGCTGCCGCCGTTCAGCCGCGACGTGCCCGTGCCGTGGCCCATCGCGTCTTCGGCCGTCTGCACCCGCGGCAGGAACAGGCGCACCGTGGTGCCGCGCCCGGGGCTGCTGTCGATTTCGATCGTGCCGCCCGACTGGTGCACGAAGCCGTGCACCATGCTGAGGCCGAGGCCGGTGCCGTGGCTCGCCGGCTTGGTCGAGAAGAACGGCTCGAAGGCCCGCCCCTGGGTCGGACCGTCCATGCCGATGCCGTCGTCGGTCACCTCGATCATCACGCGGTCGCCCTCCGGACCGGCGGCGTTGCGTGCGGTGATGCTCAGGCTTCCCCCGTCCGGCATGGCATCGCGCGCGTTGTTCGCCAGGTTGATCAGCGCGCTGTCGAGCTGTGCGCCGTCGACCGTCACGCGCCACAGGCCGCCGGGGATGTCGAGCTCGACGGCGATGCGTTCGCCGATCGTCCGGTCGATCAGCTTCGAGAGCGCCCGGATATGGGCGCCGACATCGAGCACGCGCGGCGCCAGCGGCTGGCGGCGCGAGAAGGCGAGCAGGCTGCGCGTCAACTCGGCGCCGCGCTCGGCACCGGCAATGGCGCCCTCGACCAGCGACAATGCCTCGCCGCTCGACTGTGGCATCTCGGCCAGCAGGTCGAGGTTGCCCATGATGATGGCGAGATAGTTGTTGAGGTCGTGCGCCAGGCCGCCCGTGAGCTGGCCGATCGCCTCCATGCGCTGGGCCTCGCGGAGCTGCGTCTCGACCTTGAGCTGCTCGGTGACGTCGCGGCCGATCGCCACGATGCCGCCGCTCTGCGAGCGATGCTCGGAGATGTGCAGCGTGCCGCCGCCGCGCAGCTGGCGCGAGGTGACCCTGCCGTCGGCCCGCTGGTGAAGCGCGATGCGCTCGGCGATGAACTTCTCCTTGTCCTCGCCCGGCGGCACCAGCAGCGAGCCGCGATCCACGGCCTCGCGGAAGATCTGCCCGAAGCTGTTGCCGATGACGAAGAACTTGTCGGCGTCCGGATACTGCTCGTAGAGGTGACGCGTGAACATGACCAGCCGGTCGTCGCGATCCCAGATGATCAGGTTGTTGTTCGAGCTCTCCATCGCGTCGAGCAGCGTGTCGCTCGCCTTGCGCGCCGCCTGCTCGGCCTGCTTGCGGTCCTCGATGTCGAGGATCAGGCCCTCCATGCCGATCGCGGCACCCGCCTCGTCGCGGATCGCCCTGGCGCGATCCCACACCCATCGCCAGGAGCCATCGGCATGGCGCACCCGATACTCGAGCGTGAAGGTGTTGCCGGCCCTGAAGTCGGCCTGCACCTTCTCCCACACGAGTTCCTTGTCGTCGGGGTGAACGAGGCTGTTGTAGGTCGTTCGGCCGGACGTCAGCTCGTCGGGCTCGAGGCCGAGCAACGCGCGGCAGCCGCGGCTGACGAACTCCATCGTCCAGTCGCGGTCGTTGCGGCAGCGGTACACGACGCCGGGAACGCTGGCGACCAGGTTGCGCTGGAAGCGCTCGCTTTCGGCCAGCGCTGCCGTGCGCTCCGCCACGCGCTGCTCGAGCGTGGCGTTCAGCTCCTGCAGCGCCAGCTCGGCCCGCTTGCGCGTCGTGATGTCGAGGTAGATCGACACTGCGCCGCCATCCGGCATCCCGTAGCGGCGCACCTCGACGACCGTGCCGTCCGGCCGCACCCGCTCGTAGATCGTGCTCGGGTTGCTGTTGATCTCCTCGACCCGCCGCTTCAGCACCTCCAGCGGCTCGCCCGGGCCGAATTCGCCGGCCTTGGCCTGGGCCAGCAACAGGTCTCGCGCCTTGGCGCCGTGATGCAGCAGCGCCGGGTCCAGCCCCACCATGTGCGGGAAACGGTCATTCCAAAGGACGAGCCGATTGTTCGCATCGAAGATGGAGATGCCGTCGTCCAGGTTCTCCAGCATCGTGGCGAGCAGCGCCGACTGCTGCTCGAGCTCGGCCTCGCGGCGCTTGTCGTCGGTGATGTCGCGATAGAGCATCAGCAGGCTGCCGTCGCCCTGCGGGCGCAGGCGGCCCTCGAACCAGCGGCCGCTCTTCATGCGTCGCTGGTAGGTATGGTTGCGCCCCTCGTCGATCAGCTGCTGGAGTTGCTCCATGCGCTTGGTGGCGAGCTCGCGCGGATCACCGGGCCCGTATTCGCCCCGCTCGGCATTGTCGAGCATCGCATCGAAGATTGAGCCGCTGCCGTCCGGCCCTAGCCGCTCATCCGTCTCGGTGATCTTGGAGAGCTGCGCGTTGATGGCGAGCGTTCGTCCTTCGCTGTCGACCATGCGGACGCCGTCCGGCGTCGCCGCGAGGATGGCGTCGAGCGCCCGGCTCTTGGCCTCGAGCCCGGCCTCCGCCGCCACCAGCTCCGTCACGTCACGGCCGACGCCGCGATAGCCGAGGAACTCGCCGGACGCGCCGAGCACCGGCTCCCCGGAGATCTGGCACCACCTGCCCTCGCCGTCCCGGTTGCGCGAGACGTAGCGGAAGTCGCGAAACGGCTCGCGC